>CAKZYL010000396.1 GCA_937884705.1 uncultured Roseovarius sp.
GAATTGGGCAAAAGCCTTGGGGTCATGATCATCATCCGGCAGCATTGTCTTTGCATCGGGATAGTCGTTATCGAAAGTAAACGGCGCTGTTTCGTTTTCCGTGCCCCACGCGGCCTCTAATTGCCGTTGATGCGCCGTGCGCCGCCCGATCACAGACAGCGCTGCCAGAATATCCGTCCGGCATATCACGCCATCAATCATCGCTTTTTGGCGCGTCCTAAAATCGGCCAACCGTGCCTCCCAGCCCTTCTCAAGCGGCTCGTCTTGTTCGCTCTCAAGCATCTCCAGCTCAGGCCATGTTGGGGCCTCTCGCGCGGGCGCATTCTCCCGAATATACGCGCAGAGGATTTCCATGATCTGCACATGATCGCGTGCACTGTCCTGCGCGATCCGTTCCAGCGCGTAGATCGCCCCGATCCTAACTTCTAGGTTAGGCACAGTTCTTTGGACGACCTGCCAATCACCATACTTTGCACTGTCGGGGTCGACATAATTCGATGGTTCGTCACCGCGACCTAGAACTTCTACCATAGCTGTGCCGGTGGATGTGTAGCTGACTTGCTGCATCAGTCGGCTTTGGATTTTCTCCTCGCCCAGACCCGCAACCGCTTTGTTGATCCGGTCGGTGATCATGCCCTGCTCGGCGGTTTCGGTTTGTTTGCGGTTCAGAAGCAGCCGCATAATCGTGAAGGGCAGCGCGATGATCGCCCCAAGCACCGCTGTCAGCCCGGCAATCTGAGCCAGGCTAAAGCGCCAGCTCCAAACGGTCTCAGGTGTGGGGACGGGCCGAAAGACCAGCAGAACAATCGCCGTGAAGAGACCGGTCAGCAAGGTCGCAAAGACAACAAACCACGTGAGGCTCGCAAGCCCCGTCAGCACCGGATCAAACCGAAACCCCGCCTTCTCAGCCGTGCGCACCAGCCCAGCATTCAGCGTCTGAAAGAGGCTCAGGCACCGGGGCAGGATCATCAGCATCCCAACCACTGCGATCATTGTAAAAATCGCCAGTGCCGCCTTGGGCACTTCGATCGTCAACATGCCGTCCGTGACACTCATCACTCGCCCCCAAGCTCCACTGTCTGTTGCAACTTAAGCACGATTTTTGCGTGGGACCCACCCCTCAACCGCACCGACGTAATACCGACGTAATACCGACGTGATACCGACGCCCTTTCCCACCTTGCAAATGCGCCTCGCAAACCATAGGTTCCGCCCAATTCAGAGCGCCTCAAGCGCCCACCAATCAAGGACCCCGACATGGAAGCCATTGGCCAGTTTATTCCCCTCATTCTGATCTTCGCCATCATGTGGTTCCTGCTGATCCGGCCGCAGCAGAAAAAGCTCAAAGAACATCGCGCCATGGTCGAAGCGCTCCGTCGCGGCGATCAGGTTGTGACCCAGGGCGGGCTCATCGGGAAGGTCTCAAAGGTCAAGGATGACGACGAGATCGAGGTGGAAATTGCTAATGGCGTGAAGGTCCGCGTGGTGCGGTCCACCGTGGCGCAGGTGCTCTCCAAGACAGAACCCGCAGACGCTTGAACAACCCTATATAACCCTTTGAACGGGAAGAGTTAAATGCTTCAGATCTCCCTGTGGAAACGTGTCATGATCTGGGGCCTGGTGTTCTTTGGCCTGCTGCTGGCCTCTCCCAACGGGTTCTATACCACCGTCGAACAGCACAATGATGCCGTCCAGGCCATTGAGCTGGGGGAAGACACCGCCGAGAACCGCGCGCTTGTAGAGCAATGGCCGGGCTGGATGCCCTCGAGCCTTGTCAATCTGGGGCTGGATCTGCGCGGCGGGGCGCATCTTTTGGCCGAAGTGCAGGTGGAGGATGTCTATGCCTCGCGCATTGAGGGCATGTGGCCTGAAATCCGCGATCTTTTGCGCGCAGAGCGCGCGCGCATCGGCCCGATCCGTCTGCAGCCCTCTGAGATGCCGGAACTGCGCGTTCGCCTGGTCCAAAACCCCGAAGAAGTGGCCTATGCGGCAACGCTGGTGCGCAGCCTCGCGCAGCCAGTGGCGAGCCTCACGGAAGTGGCCGCGACCGACATTGAGGTGACCACACAAGGCTCTGATATCCTTGTAAGATTGAGTGAAGCAGAACAGCGCGCAACAGATGAGCGAACGGTGCGCCAGTCGCTCGAAATTGTCCGCCGACGTATCGACGAAGTGGGCACGCGAGAGCCGACGATCCAACGCCAGGGCGCTGACCGTATCCTGATCCAGGTTCCCGGTATTGGCAGTGCCGCAGAGCTCAAAGCCATCATTGGCACCACCGCGCAACTGACGTTCAATCCTGTGGTTGGTCGCACGACGGACCCTCAAGACCGTGTCGGCGCAGGGAACGAAATCCTGCCCTCTTTGGACGAACCGGGGGTGTTTTACATCGTGGAGGCCGCGCCCGTCGTGACCGGTGAGGATCTTGTCGATGCCCAGCCCGATTTCGACCAGAACGGGCGGCCCGCGGTGTCCTTCCGGTTCAACCCGTCGGGCGCGCGTGCGTTCGGGGATTACACGCTGGAAAACATTGGCAATCCCTTTGCCATCGTGCTGGACGATGAGGTGGTGAGCGCGCCGGTTATTCAGGCCCATATCGCGGGCGGGTCAGGCATCATCACCGGGCAATTCACGATTGAAGACACCACCAATCTGGCTGTGCTCCTTCGTGCCGGTGCTTTGCCTGCCGAGCTTGAGTTTTTGGAAGAGCGCACCATTGGCCCGGAACTTGGCGCTGACAGCATTGCAGCAGGGCAGATCGCCTGCATCGTCGCCTTCGCTCTGGTGCTCATCTACATGTTCCTAAGCTACGGGCTTTTTGGGATTTTCGCCAACATCGCACTCATCATCAACGTCGGATTGATCTTTGGGCTGCTGAGTGCCATCGGCGCGACGCTCACGTTGCCTGGTATTGCGGGTATCGTGCTGACGATCGGCATGGCGGTGGACGCCAACGTGCTGGTTTTTGAACGAATACGAGAGGAAATGCGATCCGCCAAGGGCGCCTCCAGGGCGATCCAGCTGGGCTATGAAAAGGCGCTATCGGCCATTGTCGACGCCAACATCACAACCTTCATCACCGCGCTCATTCTCTTTGCCATGGGCAGCGGACCGGTGCGAGGATTTGCTATCACGCTTGGGCTCGGCATCATCACATCCGTCTTTACGGCGATCTTTGTCACGCGCCTCATGGTGATCATTTGGTTTGAACGCCAGCGCCCCAAGACCGTGCTACAGGGCCGGGCCTTGCGGCTGGTGAAACAGCATACCAAGATCGACTTTTTCCGGCGCTGGAAATGGAGCCTTGGCGCGTCGGGCGTGTTGATCGTTGTTGCTGCGATCTCTTTTGCAATTCAGGGCCTGAACTTTGGCATCGACTTCAAGGGCGGCACGACTGTGCGCACGCAAAGCGCGCAGGAAATTGATATCGGGGTGTACCGCGATGCCATCCAGCAGCTGGACTTGGGCGACGTGTCGATCACAGAGATTTTCGACCCGACCTTCGGCCCGGAGGACAACAAGGCGATGATCCGCATTCAGGCTCAGGAAGGCGAGGAAAGCGTGTCGGCGGCCACCGTGGCCGCGATCGAGGACAGCTTGCAAGAGGTGGTGCCCGATATTGTCTTCGAGGCCACGGAAAGCGTGGGGCCAAAGGTTTCGGGTGAGCTGATCACAGCGGCCACGATCGCGGTGCTTTTGGCCATCGGGGCGGTGCTGATATACATTTGGCTGCGATTTGAGTGGCAGTTTGCGGTGGGGGCCGTGGCCGCGCTTGTCCATGACGTGGTGCTGACGATCGGGATTTTCTCGGAGTTACAGATTAAGTTCGACCTCGCCATCATTGCGGCGCTTCTGACGATTGTGGGCTACTCGCTCAACGACACGGTGGTCGTCTTTGACCGCGTCCGGGAGAACTTGCGAAAATACAAAAAGAAGCCGCTCTCCGAAGTGCTGAACATCTCGATCAACGAGACGTTGAGCCGGACGGTCATGACCTCTGTCACCACGTTGCTTGCGCTCTTTGCGCTCTTCATTCTGGGCGGTGATGTGATCCGAGGTTTTGTCTTCGCCATGATCTGGGGCGTCATCATCGGCACGTACTCATCGGTTTTCGTGGCCTCTGCCGTGCTGCTCTGGCTGGGCGTCAAACGGGATTGGTCGAAGCCGGATAAGTCGGCCGGGACCCAGTTTGCGGGGGTAGATGCCTGACATCCTGACCGAGGCCCTGGCGACGCCGGGGCTCCTCTGGCTGATTGTCACAATCGCCGCAGCAGGACTGGTGCGCGGCTTTTCCGGGTTTGGCACAGCGCTGATCTTTGTGCCGGTGGCCAACATCTTTATCGACCCTAAACAGGTCATCGTCGTCATTGCTTTGACCGGCATTGCGTCCAACGCTGTGATCTTGCCTCGCGCATGGAGGCAGGGCAGTCGGGCTGAAGTTGGCCTTCTGGTTGCGGCGGCTCTGCTCATGGTCCCGCTTGGGCTTTTGGCGCTCGATTTTCTTGATCAGATCACCATCCGCTGGATCATCACGGCCGTGGCGGGCGGCATGTTGGCCGCCCTCATACTGGGGTGGCGCTATAGCCGTCCGGTCGAAGGGCTTGCCCTCTTGGGCATTGGCGCCGCAGCGGGCCTGATCGGGGGTATGACGGGTCTCACCGGGCCTGTGGTCGTCTTGTTTTATCTGGCGGGCCAGGCTGTGGCGCAATCGGTGCGCGCCAATACCATTCTTTTTTTGGCCGCGCTGGATGTGGTGCTGATCGCGAACCTCACGTGGCAAGGCGCGGTGACGGCGGAGCTTTTGGTACTGGCGTTGATCCTGTCCATTCCATACGCCACCACGACGCTTTTGGGGCAGCGTATGTTCCATCCAGACTATGAAAAGTTCTACCGCAGCGTCGCCTACGGCGTGATTGCCCTGGCCGTCATCAGCGGTTTGCCCATTTGGGGCTAAGGCGCGCATGAGGCGGGCGTCTCTTTCCCCCTAAACCGCTTTCGGCTAAGGCTTTATCGATGGTTTTGCGTGTCTCAGATTTGTCCGTCGCCCGAGGTGGTCTTCGCATTCTGGAAGCCGTGTCGTTTGAGCTGGCGCCGGGCGCGGCGCTCCTGCTGCGCGGGCCCAACGGGATTGGGAAGACCACGCTCCTGAGAACCATTATGGGTCTGCAGCCTGCTCTTTCCGGGCAGATAGACGCGCCTGCCGATAGCCTGGCCTATGCCGGACATCTCGATGGGGTCAAACCCACCTTGAGCGTGACTGAGAACTTGCGCTTCTGGGCGTCGATCTTTGGCGGTGGCGATGTGGAACGTGCGTTGGAGCTGTTTGACCTGCAAGCCTTGCGCGACAGGGCAGGCGGGCAGCTCTCGGCCGGTCAGAAACGCCGTTTGGGTCTTGCGCGGCTGGCCGTGACAGGGCGAACGACATGGCTTTTGGATGAACCGACAGTGTCGCTTGATGCCGATGCGCGCGCCCTCTTTGAAAGAGCAGTGACGGAGCACCTCAAAGCCGGTGGCGCTGTCATGGCAGCCACGCACTTGGATCTAAACCTCGAGGCCGCGCAGACGCTCGATATGGCCCAGTTCAAAGCCAAAGATACTTTGACCGACACCTTTGACGAGGCGTTTCTATGAAGGCGCTTTTGCTGCGGGATCTGAGGCTTGCCATCCGAGCGGGCGGCGGTTTTGGCCTGGCGCTCGCGTTTTTCCTGATCGTTGTTGTTCTCGTCCCGTTGAGCGTGGGCCCATCCAGCGATCGTCTCTCCACAATTGCACCCGGCATCCTGTGGCTCGGCGCGCTTCTTGCCTGTCTTCTGTCGCTTGACCGAATTTTCGCGCTGGATCGGGAAGATGGCAGCCTGGATCTGCTGGCCACGTCACCCATGCCGATGGAGGCGGTGGCAATGATCAAGTCGCTGGCGCATTGGATCACCACAGGGCTGCCCCTGATCCTCGCCGCGCCGCTCTTTGCAGTGATGCTGAACCTGCCGATGCACGGGATGGGCGCGCTCTTTGTCTCGCTTTTGCTGGGCACGCCCGCGCTCAGTGTCATTGGTACCTTCGGCTCCGCCCTCACCGTGGGGCTCAAAAGAGGCGGGTTGCTCTTATCGCTCTTGGTTTTGCCGCTCTATGTCCCTACCTTGATATTCGGAGCGGAAATGGCGCGACGCGCAGCGGACGGACAAGATTTTCAAACACCCATGCTTATGCTTGCTGGCATCACCTGTGGCACTATCGCGCTTTTGCCCTTTGCATCCGCTGCGGTATTGAGAGCCAATTTGAGATAGGACACCGCCTGATGAACCGCAGTTCCATTTGGGAATACGCCAATCCGCGGACGTTCATTGAAACGACCGACAAGGTGTTGCCGCCGATTGCATGGGGCGCGGGCGTGTGCCTGGTGGTGGGTCTCGTCTGGGGATTTTTCTTTACGCCCGATGACTTTAGGCAGGGCAGTACCGTTAAGATCATCTACCTGCATGTGCCGAGCGCGCTGATGGCGAGCAATGCCTGGCTGATGATGCTGGTGGCCTCCATTGTCTGGGTCGTGCGCCGCCACCATGTCAGCGCCTTGGCCGCGCGAGCCGCCGCGCCCGTGGGTGTGACGATGACGCTGATCGCGCTCTTTACCGGCGCGATTTGGGGGCAGCCCATGTGGGGTACGTGGTGGGCGTGGGATCCACGTTTGACCTCGTTTCTCATACTTTTTCTCTTTTATCTCGGTTACATAGCCCTCTGGGCGGCGATCGAGAATGATGAAACGGCCGCCGATCTGACGGCCATGCTCTGCCTTGTGGGATCTGTTTTCGCGCTGCTCAGCCGGTATGCTGTGAACTTCTGGAACCAGGGGTTGCATCAGGGGGCGTCGCTGAGCCTGGATAAGGAAGAGAACGTGGCGGATGTGTTTTACTTTCCGCTGCTGGTTTGCATCGCCGGGTTTGTGCTTTTGTTCATTGCGCTTGTCCTGATGCGCACGCGCACCGAGATCCGGGCGCG
>CAKZYL010000397.1 GCA_937884705.1 uncultured Roseovarius sp.
GTCACGAAGGTGGCACCTGTCGCCGCCAGCCGCTCCCTCAGCTCGCGGTAGTTTTCAATGATCCCATTATGAACCACGGCCACCGGGCCGGCACGATGCGGGTGGGCGTTGGAGACATTGGGCGCACCATGCGTGGCCCATCGCGTGTGTCCGATGCCGGATTTGCCTGCCAACGGCTCGTGCACCAGCAAATCTGACAGGTTAAACAGCTTGCCCACAGCGCGCCGACGATCAAGCTCTCCTTCATTGACGGTAGCAATGCCTGCGCTGTCATAGCCACGATATTCCAGCCGCTTGAGCGCTTCCACGAGAATGGGCGCGACCTCATGGTCGCCCAATACCCCCACAATTCCACACATCAGCCTGTCTCCTGCTCTCGTTTTTTCTTTTTTGCTTTCAATAGGGTCATCATTTTGCGTGCCAGGCCGGGCTTGTTCACCTGCTGCCCTCTGGCAAGGGCAAGCGCGCCCGGTTCCACATCTTTGGTGATGACAGATCCAGACGCTGTCATCGCCTCATCTCCCACGCTGACAGGGGCCACAAGCATGGTGTTTGATCCGATAAAGGCCCGTTCCCCCACCGTCGTGCGATGCTTGAGAACGCCGTCATAATTGCAGGTGATTGTGCCGGCCCCGACATTGGTGGCCTGACCGATATGCGCGTCGCCCACATAGCTGAGGTGATTGACCTTAACGCCTTCTTCCAATTGCGCATTTTTCACTTCGACAAAGTTGCCGATTTTGACATTCTCGCTGAGTTCTGTGCCGCCGCGCACGCGCGCAAACGGGCCCACGACGGACCCACGCGCGATATGGGCGTCTTCAATATGCGAAAACGCGCGAATATGCGCGCCCGTCTCCACCGTGACGCCCAAGCCGAACACCACATTTTGCTCGATCACCGTGTCGCGCCCAATGACGGTATCTAGCGCGAAGAAGACAGTGTCAGGAGCCAAAAGGGTCGTGCCGTTCTCCAGAGCTTCAGCCCGCGCACGGTCTTGAAACGCAGCTTCTGCCGCAGCCAGTTCGGCGCGAGAGTTTATCCCCAAGGTCTCGCTTTCATCACAAGAGATTGCGGTCGCGGAAAGACCGTCAGCGCGGGCCAAGGCCACGATGTCAGTGAGGTAGTATTCACCGGCCGCATTTTCGTTCGTCACGCGGCTTACCAGATCCATCAGCCGTGCCGCATCGGCCATGATAATTCCAGAATTGCAGAAGGTTACAGATCGCTCTTCATCATTTGCGTCCTTGAATTCCACGATGCGTTCAAGCGCTGTTCCCGCCATGATGAGGCGCCCGTAGCGACCGGGATCTGCCGCCTCAAACCCCAACACGACGACGTCAGAGGTTTTGCGCGCCTCAGCCATGCGGGTCAGGGTATCAGGAGTGACAAAAGGCGTGTCGCCGTAGAGGATAACCGCGTCGCCAGAAAACCCCTGGAGCGCGGTCGTGGCTTGGGCAACGGCGTGGGCCGTGCCCAGCTGCTCCTCTTGCAAGACAATCTGTGCGCGGGGGTCAAACTCCATCGCCGCCTTGCCCACGGCATCGGCCCCGTGGCCCGCCACCACGATGATACGTTCGGGATCCAGCGCCGCGCCTGCGCGGATGGCGTGTGCCAACATCGGCGCGCTGGCAATCGGATGCAGCACTTTGGGCATGTCAGATTTCATCCGCGTGCCTTTTCCAGCCGCCAGAACAATAAGCGCGGTTGCCATTCAAAGCCTTTCGTTTACATGCCGAACAGGTTTTATCCGCTGTCGCAGGCCACGCAAGACATCGGCGCATCAAAGGTTGTTGCGGCGTGTCACAAAGGCCAGCGGAAATGCGCCAAAGGAAAAGAGGCAGGGCATGGGCACAGTCGTTTTTGATCTCGATGGGACATTGGCTGACACAAGTGGAGATTTGATCGAGGCGGCCAATGTCTGTTTCCGCCAGATGGGCGTGGGTGACCTATTGGTTCATGGTGCTGACGCGGCCACGGCATTGACGGGCGGCAAGGCGATGCTGCGGCTTGGGCTGTCAAGGATGGGCAAGGCGGTGGATGAGGCCGAGGTGGACCGCTGGTACCCGGTCCTGCTGGAAGCCTATGAAGAGAAAATTGACCAGCACACCGTGTTCTTCCCCGGCGCGATGGAGGCCGTGCAGGCGTTGAAAACACACGGGCATAAGGTGTCTATCTGCACCAACAAGCCCGAGAAGCTCGCCCGCATTCTGTTTCGCAGTCTAGGTGCGCTCGACGAATTTCACAGCCTGATCGGGGCCGACACGCTGCCCGTGCGCAAACCAGATCCAGAGCCGCTGCGCGAGGCCGTGCGCCGCGCGGGCGGGGATGTCAGCGATGCCATGATGATTGGCGATACGATCACGGATCATTCCACGGCGCGCGCCGCGGGTGTGCCATCTATTCTGGTCACCTTCGCGCCGGGCCGGGAAAAAGTGGCCGAGCTTGAGCCGGATGCGCTCCTGCATCACTTCGATGATCTGCCAGATATCGCGTCGCAGTACCTGCGTGCATTGTGACAGTTGACCTGAGCCGAAAGAGGCCTCAGAAAAAGACCATGCAAGAGATATTCAAAGGCAACTTCACCCAGCAAGAGCCGATCCCGGAAGACGGGATTGCAGCAGCGCTGGATGTGATGCGCAGCGGACGACTGCATCGCTACAACCTGTCCCCGGGAGAACTTGGCGAGGTGGGGCTGCTCGAACGCGAGTTTGCCGCCTATGTCGGGTCCAAATACGCGCTCGCTGTATGTTCCGGAGGCTACGCCCTGGCCACCGCGTTGCGGGCCTTAGACGTCAAGCCGGGTGACAAGGTTTTGACCAATGCCTTCACGCTGGCCCCCGTGCCGGGGTCGATTGCCAGCGTTGGGGCCGTGCCGGTTTTCGTAGGGGTTACTGAGGATTTGGTGATCGATCTCGATGATCTGGCCGAGAAAGCGCATCTCTCAAACGTGCTGATGCTCAGCCACATGCGCGGGCATATCTGCGACATGGACCGGCTGGTTGAGATCTGCAGCGAGGCTGGCGTGAAAATCGTTGAGGATTGCGCGCACACGATGGGGTCTGCCTGGCGCGGCGTGCCGTCGGGGCGCTACGGCGCGATCGGGTGCTATTCAACGCAGACGTATAAACACATGAATTCGGGCGAAGGCGGGTTCCTCGTGACCGATGATGATGAGATCATGGCGCGGGCGACGATGCTGTCGGGGTCTTACATGCTTTACGAACGCCACGGTGCCGTGCCCGGGCCTGAGGTGTTTGAAAGTGTAAAATACACGACACCCAACGTGTCGGGTCGTATGGATCATCTGCGCGCGGCCATTTTGCGCCCACAGCTCACAAAGTTGGATGCACAATGTGACGCGTGGAATGCCCGCTACCAAGTGGTCGAGGACGGGTTGCGCGACACGCCCGGCTTGCGTCTGGTCGACCGGCCCAATGAAGAGCGCTACGTCGGATCCTCGCTTCAGTTTCTGCTGCTGGATTGGCCTGACGTCGCGATCTCGGATGTGCTCGGCCGCTGTCTCGCGCGCGGGGTAGAGTTGAAATGGTTTGGGGGCGCAGAACCCGTCGGGTTCACCTCTCGCTATGATTCCTGGCGCTATGCGCCGAGCGCGCGCATGCCGGCAAGCGATCGCATTCTTCACGGCGTGATTGATATGCGTCTGCCGCTCACCTTCAGTCTCGAGGATTGCGCGCTCATCGCCCGGATCATCCGGTCAGAGGTCGGTGCCGTTTGGCAGGAACAGGCCGCTTGAAGAGCTGTTCCGGGTCTCTGAGGCCCGAACCTATTTGCAAGATGATCTGACAGACACGCGGTGTCACGATGGCGCGCAGGCGTGATTGACGTGTTTCGCTGTCTGCAGTATAAATGAACAAGCGTTCAATAAATTGGAGGGAGGCCGATGTTCAACGCGACCATGCGGTTTGATCTGGGTGAGGATGTGGACGCTCTGCGTGAGATGACGCATCGTTGGGCGCAGGAGCGCGTGAAGCCACTCGCCGCTGAGATCGACGCGAAGAATGATTTTCCCTCCGAGCTGTGGCGGGAAATGGGGGATCTGGGCCTTTTGGGCATCACCATCCCCGAAGGCTATGGCGGGGCCAATATGGGTTATCTGGCCCACACCGTGGCAATAGAAGAGATAGCGCGGGCCTCTGCGTCAGTCTCGCTAAGCTATGGCGCGCATTCCAATCTGTGCGTCAATCAGATCAATCTCAACGGCACAGATGAACAAAAGGATGCGTATCTGCCCAAGCTGGTGTCTGGCGAACATGTAGGTGCCTTGGCGATGTCTGAGGCCGGCGCCGGAAGCGACGTTGTGTCGATGAAGCTCGCGGCGGAAAAGCGCAACGATCACTACCGCCTCAACGGGACCAAATACTGGATCACCAATGGTCCCGATGCGAACACGCTTGTGGTCTATGCCAAAACCGATCCCGACGGCGGCTCCAAGGGCATAACGGCCTTTCTCATTGAAAAGACAATGAAAGGGTTCTCCACCAGCCCGCATTTTGACAAGCTGGGCATGCGTGGATCCAACACGGCGGAACTGATCTTTGAAGACGTTGAGGTGCCGTTCGAAAACGTCCTCGGCGAAGAGGGCCGCGGCGTTCAGGTGCTGATGTCTGGCCTGGATTATGAGCGCGTTGTCCTCGCGGGCATCGGGCTTGGGATCATGGCCGCCTGTCTGGATGAGATCATGCCCTATCTGGCGGAGCGCAAACAATTCGGCAAACCCATCGGGTCGTTCCAGCTGATGCAGGGCAAGATCGCCGACATGTACACGGCAATGAATTCGGCGCGGGCCTATGTCTATGAAGTGGCCAAGGCCTGCGACCGCGGCGAGGTCACGCGTCAGGATGCGGCGGCCTGCTGCCTTTACGCCAGTGAACAGGGCATGACCCAGGCGCATCAGGCGATCCAGGCCATGGGCGGCGCGGGTTTTCTCAATGATGCCGCCGTGGCGCGGATTTTCCGTGATGCCAAACTGATGGAGATCGGGGCAGGGACGTCCGAGATCCGCCGCATGCTGGTCGGACGCGAATTGATGGACGCGATGACATGAGGGCGCTTGTCGTGTTGGCTGTTTTGGCCACCCCTGCGGCGGCTCAGGACCTGATCTTTTCGCCGGCTGGCACAGAAGCCTGCCTTGACACGACGCAAAACTATGACGCGCGACACGCCTGTGTTGGCACGTCAGCGCGGCAGTGCATGAATATGACGCCGGGTGGAAACAGCACCGTTGGCATGGGTGGCTGCCTTTCGGCGGAGCTAGACTATTGGGATGCACTGCTCAATGACGCCTATGGCGACGTGATTGCTGCGGCCCGCGCAATGGATGCTGAAATGGCAGAGATCGGCGCAACGGTTGCCAGCCAGGAAGACGCTTTGCGCGCCATGCAAAGAGCATGGATCACGTTTCGGGATGCCACATGTGACTATGAATACAGCCAATGGGGCGGAGGGAGTGGCAGCGGGCCTGCGATTGCCGGGTGTCTCATGCGGATGACGGGTGAGCAGACGCTCTATCTCCTGGGGTCTCGTCTGGGCGAGTGATGCTGACCCCGGCCACCTCATATGATGCTCTGTGTGACGCGTTTGACTGGGCCTTGCCAGATAGGCTCAACATGGCCGTGCAGGTCTGCGACAGCTGGGCGGATGAAGCACCGGACCGTGTGGCCATCATTGATCTCAACAGCGGTCGGGATGACGTCACCTATGCCCGGTTGCGTCGTATGGCGGATGCGCTGGCCCATGGGCTGGTCGCCCGCGGTGTGCAACGTGGTGATCGCGTCGGCGTCTTGCGCAGCCAGGATGCTTGGTGTGCTGCCTGCCATATCGCAATATGGAAAATCGGCGCGATATCAATACCTTTGTTCAAGCTCTTTAAGAAAGCCGCACTGAAATCACGGGTGCGAGATGCCGGGGCGCGGATTGTTGTTACCGACGAAGACGGCGACGCGCTCTTGGCGCCGCTGGCAGAGGTTGAGCCACTGATCCCCGAGCGCGTCGATCTGCCTGACTGGGCATTTGAGACCGTGGACACCGGCGCGGAAGATCCTGCCGTCCTGATCTACACATCCGGCACAACCGGCAGCCCCAAAGGCGCGCTGCACGCGCACCGCGTGCTGACCGGGCATTTGCCCGGGGTGGAGCTCAGCCATGATTTCCTGGGCCAGCCGGAAGATTGCCTTTGGACCCCGGCAGATTGGGCGTGGATCGGGGGGCTCTTTGATGTGCTGATGCCGGGCCTTGCGCTTGGTGTGCCGGTGGTGGCCGCGCGTATGGCAAAATTTGATGTAGATACTTGCATGAACCTTATCGAGGAAAGCTCTGTTCGCAATGTGTTTTTCCCGCCTACGGCCCTACGGATGCTTAAGGCGGCCGAGTGCCATATCCCGGGCTTGCGCTCTGTTGCCAGCGGGGGCGAGCCGCTGGGCGCCGAGATGTTGGATTGGGGGCGTCAGGCGTTTGGTCTGACCATCAACGAATTCTACGGTCAGACCGAGTGCAACATGGTCGCCTCAAGTGCTGCGTCGCTCTTTGCGCCAGTGGGCGGCTGCATTGGTCGTGCGGTTCCGGGCCATGACCTGGCCGTGTTGGATGAGGATGGCCAACCGTCTGAGACCGAGGGCGATATTGCGATCAAACGGGGATCTGCCTCCATGATGCTGGGCTATTGGAATCGCCCCCAAGCGACAGAAGACAAGTATCGCGGGGAGTGGATGCTCACGGGCGATCGGGGTGTCTGGCAGGACGGGTATTTGCGGTTTGTCGGCCGGGAAGATGATGTGATTACATCCTCAGGTTACCGAATTGGTCCGGCCGAGATTGAAGATTGCCTGCTCAAGCACCCCAGCGTCGCGACGGTGGGTGTGGTTGGCAAACCATGTGACCTGCGCACAGAAATCGTGAAAGCCTATGTCGTCTTGAAACACGGCTTTGACGCCTCCGACCTTCAGGCTGAGGAGTTGAAGTGTTTCGTGAAGGACCGTCTCGCAAGCTATTCTTATCCAAGAGAAATATCGTTTGAGATGACCTTGCCTATGACGGTCACAGGCAAGATCATCCGCAAAGAGCTCAAGGCGCGCGCTGCAAAAGAGGCCCATCAATGAATGTCTTTTGCAAACACCTCCAGCCTGGCATCGCCCAAGGCGACAACCTGATGATTGTCCTGCCAAATTTTGGCGCCGGGGTTCCGTGTGCGCAAAAGCCTGACAGGGACGCGCAGATGCACCAGGATTTGGGACAACGCATACGCCCGCTGGATATGGGTGGCCGCATGATGTTGGAACCAACACACGCCATTGCGCTCGCCGCGGGCACCAAGGCGGTAGGTGAGGTGGCTGGGCACTTCCAGATATTCATTGAACCAATCCAGATGTTTACGCAGCTCTTTGAGCGCGGGCGAGACGACAGGTCCCCGCGCGCACCAAAGATCGTCGGCGGGCCCGAAGATGCCGCCGCATTGTCGGGACCACGCGTCGTACTGCATGGTTTGAAACCGTATATATTGCATGAGATGTTCGGACCTGCCTGCAAGTCCGCCTCTTCGATGTTCAGATGTGGGAAAACGCACCAGATCCTCCGTGGATTTGGAGGCTGGCGTGACGGGGTCCTGTCAGCTTGGTGCGTTGTAAAAGAACATCGTCTTTCTCATGAAAGGGATCTGCGAAACGCGTTTGGCGGAGAAACGTTCGTCTGGAAACCCATGTCAAAGCAACTGCGGTGTTTTGTGGCAAATCTGCAAAGGGTCTCCTCATGAAGCTGACATCGACGGCCCTGTCCAGCTCAGAAGATTTTCAAGCCAACCGCCGCGCGCATTTGGAGGCTTTGCGGGTGGTCGAGGAGGCCGTACAGGCGGCCGCATCCGGCGGAGGAGAGGCAGCGCGTGCGCGGCATGTGTCCCGTGGCAAGATGCTCCCGCGCGACCGGATTGGTGCATTGCTGGACCCTGGCAGCCCGTTTCTTGAGGTTGGCGCCACTGCAGCGCATGGGCTTTACAACAATGCGGCGCCGGCGGCGGGTGTCGTCGCGGGTGTGGGGCGCGTGGCCGGCACGGATTGTATGATCTTGTGCAACGATGCGACCGTCAAAGGCGGCACGTATTACCCAATGACGGTCAAAAAACATCTGCGCGCACAGGAGATTGCGCAGCAGTGTCACTTGCCTTGCATTTACCTGGTCGACAGCGGCGGCGCGAACCTTCCGAACCAAGATGAGGTGTTCCCAGACCGCGATCACTTCGGCCGGATCTTTTACAATCAGGCGCAGATGAGTGCCCGCGGCATCGCCCAGATCGCGGTGGTGATGGGATCGTGCACGGCCGGTGGGGCGTATGTGCCTGCAATGTCGGATGTGACCATCATTGTGCGCGATCAGGGCACGATTTTCCTGGCTGGCCCTCCCTTGGTGAAGGCTGCGACCGGCGAGGAAGTGACCGCTGAGGATCTTGGCGGGGGCGATGTGCATACCCGCTTGTCGGGGGTGGCGGACTATCTGGCGGAGGATGATGCGCATGCCTTGGCGCTGACCCGTGAGGCCGTCGCGAACCTCAATCTAAAAAAGCCCGACACCGTGGCATGGGCCAGCCCTGAGCCGCCAGCCTATGATCCCGAAGACATTCTCGGCGTGGTGCCCGCAGGGCTGCGCACGCCCTATGACATTCGTGAAGTCCTGGCGCGTGTGGTGGACGGCTCGCGCTTTGATGAGTTCAAGGCGCGGTTTGGGGAGACGTTGGTTTGTGGGTTTGCCCATATTGAGGGCTGTCCGTTGGGCATCATCGCCAATAATGGCGTGCTGTTTTCGGACTCCGCTCAAAAGGGGGCGCATTTCATTGAGCGGTGCTCACAGCGCCGTATCCCCCTGGTGTTTCTGCAGAATATCACTGGCTTTATGGTCGGGCAGCAATATGAAAATGAGGGCATCGCGCGTCATGGGGCAAAAATGGTCACTGCGGTGGCCACAAGCGCTGTGCCAAAAATCACGATGGTCGTCGGCGGTTCTTTTGGGGCAGGAAATTATGGCATGGCAGGAAGGGCTTACAGCCCCAACTTCATGTGGTCTTGGCCCAACTCGCGGATTTCCGTCATGGGAGGTGAGCAGGCCGCGGGCGTGCTGGCGACGGTGCGGCGGCAGGCGATGGAGCGCAAGGGAGAGATCTGGTCAGACGAGCAAGAGGCTGAGTTCAAGCGCCCGACCATCGAGATGTTTGAGCGCCAAAGCCATCCGCTCTACGCCTCGGCCCGGCTGTGGGATGACGGCGTGCTTGACCCGCGCAAATCCCGTGCGGTTCTGGCCTTGTCATTGAAGGCGGCGCTCAACGCGCCGATTGAGGAGACGCGGTTTGGCCTGTTTCGGATGTAGTTTGGGCGTGTCTGTATCGCGTTGGTTTCACGCGGATAACGCATTGATTCAGACAGTGCTGCCGACCTCGCCTGAGCATTTTGATTGCCTGGCGAATGAAGAACTTAAGGCAGTTAGAGCGGAGGTCTTTACTCATGTATGAGATCGTCCGGGGCGACATCACGCAAATGGAAGTGGATGCAATAGTGAACGCCGCGAACCGCTCACTGTTGGGAGGCGGAGGTGTCGATGGCGCGATTCATCGGGCTGCGGGGCCTCAGTTACTGGCTGAGTGCAGGGATTTGGGCGGTTGTGAAACGGGTCAGGCCAAAGTCACGGCGGGTCATAACCTGATTGCCAAACAAGTCATCCATACGGTCGGACCCATCTGGCGGGGCGGTGGGGCAGGTGAAGCTGAACTGCTCAGGTCGTGTTATGATAAGTCACTGAAATTGGCCCGCGAATGCGGGTGTTTGAGCGTGGCTTTCCCTGCGATTTCGACAGGTGCCTATGGTTTTCCTCATGATCAAGCTGCTGAAATTGCGGTTTCAACAGTGATGGATGTCAAGGACATGACAGCCTACCTAGTTGCATTGGATGCGCGCACGGAACGGCACCTTCGCAATGCTGAAAAACGGATCCTTGAGGGACGAGGCGATGTTTGAGCGTATCCTGATCGCCAATCGCGGTGAAATTGCCTGTCGTGTTATCCAGACCGCAC
>CAKZYL010000398.1 GCA_937884705.1 uncultured Roseovarius sp.
GGATTGTAGGTCGAAACGTCGTTCGTTTCGGCTGGCGTTTCTCTGGACAAGGGGCAGCTCCAATTCCCAGAAAGGCTGTTGAGGCCCATACATAAGGCGTCCTGTACCACATGTCACGGATTCGTCGTCATCTGACGCAGGGTATTTTTCGCCGTGTGATTTTGACACCGGAGTCTCGCCGGCGCTCAGGCCGCAAACTTTGCGTAAGTATGCGCCAAAACCCTTGCTTCCTTGGCTTTCAGGATCATGGCCGCGGCGCCGCCAAACGACGCCGTTCCGGTCTCGAGTGAGGGAAACAGGGCCAGCATTTCGCGGCATTGATCCTTTGAGAGGGCGCTGATCGACAGGTCTGACAAGAAAAAGCTCTCTGTCAGCTGATCGTTGGCATAAACGACCTCATGTTGGTCAAACATAAAGTGCGTGTAGGTGATCATCCCACCTTCGCGCACGGACACGCCCGGAAGGTCGGTGAGATGCTTGGCCGCGACGAGGACTTCCTCAGCTGCAAACAAAAGCTCTGTGGCAGGCGCGCGGATGCACATGCGGTGTTGCGGTGAGACAACAAGCTCCGTGGTGTTCTCGAGCGCGCCGGGCGCAAAGACAATCGGGGCAAAAGCGCCCTTCGCCTCAACCGTTGTGCGCCCGATCCAGCGTATGGGCTGCATCTGATGGTGCTGCGTCCAGATCATGTCGCCGACGCGCAGGTCGTCAATCGACTGTTTTCCTTTGGCCGTCAGAATTGTGGTGCCGGGGCCGAAACAGGTGATGAAATCGATGTAGTCAAACGACCCGGTGTTGCTTCCGCTGATCTTTTGATAGGAGACCCCGTCTTCCAGAGGCTGGCTGGGCCCAAAACCCCAGACATCACTGAACGTGCCATTCTGTGAGAACACGGTGATTGTGATCAGCGGGCCAGTTGGATTGCCATCACCATCCAACGCCTGGACGACCATGATCGATTCCGACTCGACACCGTTGCCATTGTTCACAAGGCCGGCGCCGTCGGTGATCACATGACTGCCTGACTGATCATCCTCGAAGGTATCGGGATCTCCGCCGGTGTCATCGAGGGTGATCGTTGCGCCGCCACCGGATGTATAGACGAAAACCGTGTCATTGGGCGTGTCCGAGTTGTTGCGAATGGGATCACCCACAATCGCGCCATTCGAACTCGACTGCACGACCATATTGTCGCTGTCGATTGCAAAGATGCTTCTCGCAACCATGAACCCACCTTTACGCCTCAATCCATCAACTGGAGTTAACGCTCTGTCTGTGGGGCTATTGAGGCGCGTTCGGGGTCATTGGGGGGCAATTGAGGTCATGCGATGAACGATGTGTGTCGCACCCGGGGCGCAAGCACACGGGCCCAAACAGGCTTTGCGCATAGTTGATTGGTGGTTGTCGCCCTTATTGAGGCGCGTCGCAGGCACCCAGCAATTGATCCACTTTGCTCTGCACCCAACCGACAGCGGCCTCTGGATCCTGGTTCTCGACTGTGCCGGTCAGACTGGCAAAAATGCGCGCTGAGCGGCTGTCATCGATCACCTGAATGTCCTGAGCTGAGATGACCGTTTCATAGACAAAATACGCCACAGCCACCAGCAGGATCCCTCTGGCGACACCAAAGAGAAATCCCAATCCCTGATCAATCCCACCAAGAAATGAGCGTTGTATGGCAGAGGAAAAGAGAGGTGTGATCAGCGAAGCCACGATCAAGCCGAGGGCCAACACCGCAAAGAATGCCCCGACCATGCCCAAATCGCAGCTTTCCGCAATGAAATCGCCGACATAGGGGATCTCTTTGATCAGCGGTTGCACCTGAGGGGCGAACATGAACGCCAGTATTGCGGCCACAACCCAGCCTGCGATGGCCAGCGCCTCGCGCACGAACCCGCGCGAGTAGGCAAGCAGGCCCGAAAGCACAATGACAAGCGCAACGACGCCGTCGATGATGGTGAAGCCTTCCATGAGCTGCTCGCTCCCTTCGTCTTGTCCCTCGGTCCTCAGCCCGCCCCGAACAGGTCGCCGACGCACTGGCTCAGATCGCCGAATGTCTGCACCCCTATCCCGGCCGCGCTTATGGGCTTTCCGCCTTTTGGCACGATGGCCTGCGTAAAACCAAGTTTTTGCGCTTCTTTCAACCTGTTTTCGGTCTGAGAGACGGGGCGTAACGCACCCGACAGGCCAATCTCGCCGAAAACAGCGGTGTCTTTGGCCAAGCTTGTATCCTCGCGCGCGCTCAACAGCGCTGCCGCCACAGCCAGATCTGCCGCGGGTTCGGTGATCTTAATGCCGCCCGCTACGTTGAGATATACATCGAGGCCGGCGAAAGGGATGCCGCAGCGGGCCTCAAGCACGGCCAGCACCATGGCGAGGCGCGCGCTGTCCCAGCCGACCACCGCGCGGCGCGGCTGACTGTGCGGCGTGGGCGCGACGAGCGCCTGCAATTCGACGAGAAGGGGGCGCGTGCCTTCTATGCCGGCAAAAACAACGGAGCCGGGTGAGGAGCTGCCGCGCCCGGCCAGAAATAGCTCTGACGGGTTGGAAACCTCAGAAAGGCCCTGGCCGGTCATTTCAAACACGCCGATTTCGTCGGCCGGGCCGAAGCGATTCTTGACCGAGCGCAGAATGCGGAACTGATGGCCGCGTTCGCCTTCGAAATAGAGCACCGTGTCGACCATGTGTTCGACGACGCGGGGGCCGGCGATCTGGCCTTCTTTTGTGACATGGCCCACCAAGACGACCGAGGTGCCCTTGCGCTTGGCGAAGGTGGTGAGCTCATGGCAGGTGGCGCGGACCTGCGAGACGGATCCCGGTGCGCTGTCGACCGTGTCGGCCCACATGGTCTGGATCGAATCGATGATCACGAGACCGGGGTTTTCGGCCTCCAGCGTGGTCACGATATCGCGCATGGACGTGGCCGTGGCGAGCTTGACGGGCGCATCCGCAAGGCCAAGCCGTGCGGCGCGCATGCGGATCTGGGCAGAGGCTTCTTCGCCCGAAATATAAAGCGTTTTCAATCCTCTGGAGGCAAAACTTGCCGCTGCCTGAAGCAGTAATGTGGATTTGCCAATCCCCGGATCACCGCCCACCAGCGTGGCCGAGGCTGGCACCAGACCGCCGCCCAGGACGCGGTTAAACTCCTCAATGGCGCAGGCGGTGCGCGGTGGCGGGGCCTCTTCAGTGGAGAGATCTGACAGGCTCAGCGCCGAGCCGCGTTTGGCTCCAAGAGCGGCCTTGCCCGGGCCGGTCGAAAGCGGCGCTTCCTCAACGATGGCATTCCACGCGCCGCAGGCATCGCACTGGCCCGACCATTTGGCGAAACTGGCGGAGCATTCGGTGCAGACATAGCGGTTCATCTTTGCCATCAGCGCACCGCTTCGATCGGCCCTTCGGCGCGGCCGGAAATGAATTGATCGAGGTAAGGATCGCCGGATTGATCCATGTCTGCCACGGGGCCGGTCCATTGAATGACGCCGCCATGGAGCATCGCCACGTTGTCCGCAATGGCGCGCACCGAGGTCATGTCATGGGTGATCGTCATCGCTGTGGCGCCCATTTCCGTGACAATTTCGCGGATCAAGTCATTGATGACGCCGGACATAATGGGATCGAGGCCGGTCGTCGGCTCATCAAAGAAGATGATTTCTGGCTCGGCTGCGATGGCGCGGGCAAGGCCCACGCGCTTTTGCATGCCGCCTGAGAGCTCGGCCGGGAATTTGTCGGCTTGCTCTGACGTCAGACCGACGCGGCGCAGTTTTTCAATGGCGATCTCTCGGGCTTCGTCTTTGGGTTTTTTCAAAGATCCACGCATCAGGCGAAAGGCCACGTTTTGCCAGACAGGCAGGGAATCAAAGAGCGCACCGCCCTGAAACAACATGCCAAAGCGGGCCAGAAAGGCATCCCTGTCGCCCATTGTCACGTCTTTCCCATCAAGCGTGATGAGGCCGGTATCGGGCTGCACCAAACCTAGCACGCATTTCAGCGCCACGGATTTGCCTGTGCCGGAGCCGCCGATGATCACCATCGAGGTGGATTTTGGAATGGTCAGAGTGACGCCGCGCAGCACCTGGTTGCTTCCAAAAGCTTTATGAACGTCGCGCAACTCTATCATATCGAGAAGAAAATGCTGGTCAGGATGAAGTTGGCGGCAAGGATCAGCACGGCCGCGGCCT
>CAKZYL010000399.1 GCA_937884705.1 uncultured Roseovarius sp.
AGGAATGCTATTCCCACGTCTATATCCTGCACCATCCGGATGAAGAGCGTGAAGCGTGCCGCCCGCTGCGCACGGCGCCTGCCTATGATCGGCAGAAGGCCCGTGGCGCGCAGTTCGGGTTTGTGAACGGTTGGGAGCGCCCGAACTATTTCGGCCCGCTGGATGCGCCGGACAGTTTTGACCACGACGCGCGCAGCTTCCGCCGCGGTGGCTGGTGGCAATACGCGGTTGAGGAAGCCAAGGCGATCCGTGAGGGCGTGGGTCTTATCGACGCCACCGCCTTTACCAAGCACAAGGTGTTCGGCGCCGGGGCCACCGCGTTCCTCGATTGGTTCACCTGCAACAAGCTGCCCAAGGTGGGCCGCATCAACCTGACCTATGCCCTGACAGCGCACGGGACGACCCGGACAGAATACACGATCGTCCGTCTTTCCGAGAATGAGTACTATCTCGTCTCCGCTGGTGCGTGGACGGAGTACGATCAGGACTATCTTCTCAAATCCATCGAAGACTGGAGCACCGGCAGCACCAATGACTGGGTGGGCGTGCAAGATGTGACCACCCAGTGGGGCGTTTTTGCCATCGCTGGGCCGAAATCCCGCGACGTGCTGAACGAGGTGATCAAGGATCACGATCCGGCAACAGCGCTCTCCAACAAGCGATTCCCGTGGCTGTCAGCCCGCCAGATTGAGCTGGGCATGTGCCCGGTGAACGCGATCCGTGTGGCCTATACCGGCGAGCTGGGATGGGAGCTGCATCACCCGATGGAAATGCAGAACTATCTTTTTGATCTGCTCGAAGGGGCAGGGGAGGCGCACGGCATGAAACTTGTCGGCGCCCGTGCGCAGAACTGGCTGCGACAAGAGAAATCCTATCGCGCGTTCGGCACGGAACTGGGCCGCGATGCGAACCCGCTGGAGGCCGATCTGCCGCGCTTTGTGGATCTTGAGAAGGATTTCCACGGAAAGGAGAAGATGGTCGAGACGGGTGTGCGGGTGAAGTGCTGTACGCTGCTGGTCGACGGGCCGGAGGATGCCGATCCATGGGGTCGGGAGGCGCTTTATACCGAAGATGGCACCCGCGTCGGGCGTCTGACCTCGGGCGGCTATTCGGTGCATTTCGAGCAGTCCATCGGCATGGGCTATGTCACGCCCGAGCTTACCGTTGAAGGCACGAAACTGAAGGTCAAAATGCAAAACAAGCTGTGGGATGCCACCGTGACCTGCGACAGCCCCTACGATCCCAAGAACGAGACCATCCGCAAGGATGGATGAGTGCCTCCGGCGGCGCGTATCCTTTTGGTCGCATAGGCACCGTCATGCATCTTTGCCCGCGGAAAACGCAAGCGCGGCCCGCAGGGCCCAGTCACGGTAGAGCTTGGCGCTGGGGTGAAAGCCATCTGACGCCATGTTTTCGGGATCCAACGGAAAATCCATGGAAAGATACTGCGTGTCGGATCGCGCATGCACGATGTCCTTTAGGATGGCATCGAAACGCCTCGCCCGCGCGCCGAGAACCTCATTAAGCGGTGCCGGCAGCCGTGGAAAAACGCCCAGCGGTGGCACCCCGCAAACGCAGATGCAAGACGGCTGGAATGTCTCGGCTATGGTGGACAAAAGGCGCTCATAGCCGCGCTGCCATCGCGTCGCGGACACACCGTTTTTCGTATCATTAACTCCGAGCGCAACCAGCACCAGATCCGTCTTGGTCGCGGTCATGGCGTCCAAGTCGCGCTGCGTGCTTTGCACCGTTGCGCCGGACTTGGCGACAACGTCCCATGTGACGCAAAAGTCTTTGGCCAAAGCCCGTGTCAGCTGACCCGCCAATGCCTCGCCTTGATGGCGCACGCCGACCCCGGCAGCAGAACTGTCGCCCAGAATCAAGAGCCGCCTTGGCGGTCCATCGCCCAAGGTGCCGTGCCTCTCGCCCGCGGCCTCGGGCAGGCGCGAGGCGCGGGCCATGACCCAAACGGCTTGGGTGAGGAGGAGGGGCGCGAGGCCCACGGTCTTGAGGTTCATGGGACAGGCATATGGTGCGAAAACGATAACTAGAAAGCCC
This sequence comes from uncultured Roseovarius sp., assembly GCA_937884705.1. GTDB lineage: Bacteria > Pseudomonadota > Alphaproteobacteria > Rhodobacterales > Rhodobacteraceae > Roseovarius. Next base: position 2,059 of record CAKZYL010000399.1, read on the forward strand.
GATCCTGCGAGGGCTTTAGGAAAACGCGTCTGGCTTGGCTTCCCGTGCCATGTGATCCAGCACGGCATTGACGAATTTCGGCTCTTTGCCCTCGGGATAAAAGCTCTTGGCGATATCGACGAATTCCACAATCACCACCTTGGGCGGCGCCTCACCGGTCAGCATCTCGGCGCCAGCTGCCCGAAAGAGCGCACGCAACGTCGGGTCGATGCGATCAATGGGCCACTTCGCCACCAAGGCGCGATCGGTCATCTGGTCGATCTTGGCCTGCCAGTTCACGGCTTCCGCGACCAGCCCGCGAAACAGATCCACGTCGCCCTCGTTCATATCCACGCCGTCATCCACCTCTGCGCCAAAGCGGTGCGACAGGAATTCATCCACCACAGGCTCCACACCCTGCGCGGAATGCTCCATCTGAAACAGCGCCTGCACGGCGTAAAGCCGCGAGGCCGAGCGCATTTTGCGCCGGGCATTGCCGGAAAGCTGTTGGGCGCTGCTCATGCGGTGGTCTTGCCTTTCCCGTCCCCGGCAAGGCGGTACTCCTCTGCATCCGGGCGAAAACCTATGCCGCCCTTGGGCTTGCCCCATTTCCGCGCCAGCGCGATGAGATGCAGCGCGGCCGCTGCGGCCCCCGCGCCTTTGTTCATCTGGGCGGGATCGGCCCGTGCCACCGCCTGGTCGGTGTTTTCAACGGTCAGAATGCCGTTGCCAATCAACGTGCCAGAAAGCCCAAGCAAGGTGAGCCCGCGCGAGCTGTCATTGCAGACAGTGTCATAGTGCGTTGTTTCGCCACGGATCACGCAGCCTAAGGCGACAAAGCCGTCAAAATTGCTCATCCGGTCGGCCATGGCGATGGCAGTCGGGATCTCCAGCGCGCCGGGCACTTCGATGAGCTCATGGGTGGCCCCTGCGGCCTCAACCTCGGCCAAGGCCCCTTCGATCATCATGTCCGCGATGTCGCGATAGAAGGGCGCCACCACGATCAAGAGCTTCACCGGATCGGAGAACTCGGGGCGGGGCAGGGTGTATTCTTTTTCAGCCATGTCTCTATCCGTCACTCAGTCTCAGTCGCTCAGGGGGCGCGTGCCCACAATGGAAATGCCATAAGCATCGAGGCCCAGATACCGCGTGTCGGGGTTGTCTGTCAGCAAGATCAGTTCCTTGATGCCCATATTCACCATGATTTGGGAGCCAAGCCCGGTTTGCTTGACGGTTCTGGGGCCATCATCATCCTGATACTCCTTGGCCAGGGTCGGCCGCGGTTGACGGTAGAGAAACACCGCGCCGCGCCCTTCGTCGGCGATGATATCCATGGCGCGCTGGAGTTTGCCCGTCGGCACACCGCCGGAATGATCCATGGAAATGCCCAGAACATCCTCCAAAGCGTTGAGCGCGTGGGCCCGCGCGAGCACAGGGCGGCCGTCTTGCAAAGCGCCTTTTGTCAGCGCCAGATGCTCCGTTCCCGTTTCATCGATAAAGACGCGCATGTCCCACGCGCCGCCATGTGAGGACGTGACCTTTTCGCGGCGCACCTCGCGGACCAGATTATCGTGCTTGTGGCGATAAGCGATCAGATCAGAGATCGTGCCGATCTTCATGCCGTGGATTTTGGCAAATTCAATCAGATCCGGCAGCCGCGCCATGGTGCCGTCATCCTTCATAATCTCGCAGATCACGCCGGAGGGATGCAAGCCGGCAAGCCTTGAGATATCGATCGCCGCTTCCGTGTGGCCCGCCCGGACCAGCACACCGCCGGCCTTGGCCCGCAAGGGAAACACGTGGCCAGGCGTGGCCAGCGCGGCCATGGTGTTTTGATCATTGATGGCCGTGGCGATCGTCAGTGCGCGGTCGCCCGCAGAAATGCCAGTGCTCACCCCTTCGCGGGCCTCGATGCTGACGGTGAAAGCCGTTTCGTGGCGCGAAGAATTGTTGACCGCCATCATCGGCAATCCCAAGAGATCAATCCGCTCTGACGTCAGGGGCAGGCAGATCAATCCGCGACCATGGGTTGCCATGAAATTGATCACATCCGCTGTCGCGAACTCCGCGGGAATCACCAAATCCCCTTCATTTTCACGATCCTCATGGTCGACGAGAATGAACATCTGGCCCGCGCGGGCGGCGGCAATGATCTCCTCGGTGGAGGAGATTGCGCCTCTGAAGTCCGCCTCGATCGGTCCGGGCGAAACATAAGCTGCTTTGGACAATGGCAAATCTCCGGATGGTGCAGGCTGGACAGATACCTCAGGGGCGCAGAGATAGCCAGAGGCGTTGATGCGACGTCACGATCATCTGCGGCCCTGCGGCAATTCAACTCAGAGAAAATTTGCCATTCCCGCGAACGTGTCTTGAGCCGTGCGATTCCTGTGCTACACTTTCAATCGTAACAGCGCAGAGGCTGACTGGATGGCAAACCAAGGTTGTTCCTACCGCAAGAGCATGATCATAGGGTTCACTATGTCGGGTGCGGTAATTCTGATGGCACTTTGGTTCAACATCGCCGGACTGATGAATTTGATCGCTGAGACCACTCTTGGCTGGTTATTGGCGTTGCTGATGTGGATCGTGAATGGCGTTGTGTTTGGTCTGCTGCAGATCGCGCTTGATCGTGTAGGCATGGGCGATGATGACGACGATGATCACCATGGCGGTCGCCGCATCCGTGATCTCGAGGCGGATCATTCAGTGGTACGTGTTCCGGTTGATAAGCCCCGCGGACCTTTTTGATCTCTCCATAGCTCTCTGCCCGTTATCTTAAATGGCCGCGCTCGACGCGGCCTTTTACTTTTTTGCGCTCTTTTAACGTGA
>CAKZYL010000400.1 GCA_937884705.1 uncultured Roseovarius sp.
CGGCTCAACCTTGATGCCGTGCCACAGCGCGAAGAAAACATGACGGCCTATGAGATGATGCTCTCTGAAAGCCAGGAACGCATGCTGATGGTGCTGAAGCCTGAGCTGGAAGAGGAAGCCAGAGCCGTCTTTGAAAAATGGGATCTCGATTTCGCCATCGTGGGGGAAACGATTGAGGAAGACCGCTTCCTCGTCATGCATGGCAATGAGGTGAAGGCGGATCTCCCGCTGGCCACGCTCTCGGGCTCTGCGCCCGAATATGACAGGCCCTGGGATGAACCCACGCCCACGCCCGCGCTTGACGCCTCCAGCTTGGTGCCGCTTGACCCGATCGAGGGGCTCAAGGCGCTGATTTCGTCTGCCAACTACAGCTCTAAACAGTGGGTTTATGAGCAATATGACACTATGGTCATGGCCGACAGCGCCCGCACGCCAGGATTGGGTGCGGGCCTCATCCGTGTGCACGGTACAGACAAGCTCTTGGCCTTCACATCGGACGTGACCCCGCGCTACGTCTTTGCCAACCCCTATGAGGGCGGTAAGCAGGCGGTGGCAGAGGCCTATCGCAACCTCACGGCGCTCGGTGCCACGCCGCTTGCCAGCACCGACAACCTGAATTTCGGCAACCCTGAAAAACCCAGCATCATGGGCCAGTTCGTGGCCGCCATTCGTGGCATCGGCGAGGCTGTGGCAGCCCTCGACATGCCGATCGTGTCGGGCAACGTCTCACTCTACAATGAGACAGACGGCGCCGCGATCCTGCCCACGCCCACGATTGGCGCTGTGGGCATTATCCGCGACCCCGAGCTTGCCATCACAGGCATGGCGCGCGAAGGGCATGTCTTGCTCATGGTGGGCGCGTGCGCGGGTCATCTGGGGCAATCCGCTCTGCTCGCGGAGGTCTTTAACCGGGCGGAGGGCGAAGCCCCGCATGTGGATCTCGAGGCGGAAAAGCGCAATGGCGATTTCATTCGCGACAACGCGCAATTCATCCGCACCTGCACCGACATCTCCGATGGCGGCATGGCACTGGCGGCCTTTGAAATGGCCGATGCGGCCGGTGTCGGTGTATGCCTTGACAGTGCAGATATGGGGACCCTCTTTGGCGAGGATCAGGGGCGGTACTTGATTGGCTGCAGTTTTGATCAAGCCGAAGCCCTCATGATGGCCGCTGGCAAAGCCGGAGTGTTACTCCAAACGGTGGGTAAGTTCACAGGGCAAACAGTCTCTTTTGGCGGCTCCAAAGCCCCACTGGAAGAGCTTTCGCAGATCTTCCGCTCGAGCTTTGAGCGTCATCTGGGCTGAACCATGCCCCGACGTCGCCTTAGAGACGCCACCTTATGAGACGCCACCTTGTGATCTTTGCCGGCGCACATAAAACCGCGTCGAGCCACCTACAGCACTCTTTGCTGGGATCGCAAACTGCGCTAGCGGACTTGGGTATCGCCGCGATCGGCCCCAAAACCATGCGGCAGGATCTCAGCCCATTGTCGCAACTCTTAAGAGACGGCATGACCCCGGAAGTGGTCCGGGCTGGCGCAGACGGATTTCTGCAGCATCATGGCGGTGATGCCGATACAGTCGCGCTGATGGACGAGAACATCCTGGGCGGCACGGATCGAAAGATGCTCCTGCGCAAGACGCGTCTCTATCCATGGGCCCCAGGACGCATGGCGCGCTTGCTTGACCTCTTTGACGGTCACGACGTCCAATTGGCGCTGGCCACCCGCAACCCGGCGACGTTTTTCCCCTCCTGCTGGGGCGAGAGCTTGCATCACGGGCGCTACGATGATTTTGCCGACTATATCCGCGGCTTTGATCTTGCACGGCCCATCTGGACAGAGCTGACGGACCGTCTGAAAGAGGCCTGCCCCAATCTCAAGATCATGCTCTGGCGTTACGAAGAATACGCGCAGCTGGGACCCGCCCTCTTCGGCCATCTCCTGAAGCCAGAGGCGGAAAACGCCGTGCAGCTGGACCCGAAGATACGGCGCGCCGGGCTTTCGCAGCTCGCAGCAGAGTGGTTTCAAACGCAAGAGACGCGGGGAAAAGACATCGTGCAGGAGGCGCGCCAGCGCTACCCGAAAACGGGACCAGAGACAGCGTATGTGCCTTGGTCAGGCGAAGAACTGGCACGGATAACCGCATCCTATGACCACGATCTGGCACAGGCGCGCCAGCGTGACGGGGTCATCCTTCTTGCCGCCCGCAACGCGCGAGACGCTTGAAGCCTGCGAAAATCCGGCCTAAGTCTTGACGACACGGCAAATGCCAAAGGACCCCCGCCAATGCCAATGCAGCCAGAGGAAATCGAAGACCTCATCCGCGAGACATTCCCAGACGCACAGATCACGATCACGGATTTGGCCGGCGACGGGAACCACTACGCGGCGGAGGTCATTGACGCATCCTTTGCCGGCAAAAACCGAGTACAACAACAGCGTGCTGTTTATGCAGCTTTGAAAGGCAAAATGGACGGCCCTGCCGGAGACTTACACGCTCTTGCCCTGACAACCAAAGCGCCTGACTGATACCGCGCCATTTCGGAAAGATATCTTCATGACTGAACCCCTGACAGACGCCAAAACCCAGATTGATGAGACCGTGAAGGCCAAC
>CAKZYL010000401.1 GCA_937884705.1 uncultured Roseovarius sp.
TTGACTTGGCAGCCAGTTAAGCCTGATGTTCACTGCCGGTCCAGAGACAGCAGGAGGTGTCCCGTGAAATTGACCTTGCACCATATCAATCTGGCCACGGACCGCGTGGGCGAGATGGACAAGTTCTACCAGGGTGTGATGCACCAAGAACGGGAGACCCAAGGCCTGCCTGTTCTGGAGAAGGAACAGGGCTATGCGGGCGATGTGGCGTTTGTCACCGACGGGCGCATACAGACGCATCTGGCGCAAAAGGACGTGATGGCCGGGATCGCGACAGGCCAGATCGTGAACCCCGTGGCGCGCGGGCACATCGCCTTTCGCACCGATGATCTGGCGAGCTTTAAGGCGCATCTCGAGGCCAAGGGCGTGCCCTACTCGGATTGGGGCAACCGCGCGGTGGCGGGCTGGCACCAGATCTTTTTCTATGATCCCGACGGCAATGTCATCGAAGTGCATGAGGTGGAGGAGCTATGAAACCCAAACTGCATCACATCAACCTCTCCACCGACAAGGTTGAAGAGATGGACGCGTTTTACCGCGATATCCTGGGCCTTAAGCGCACCGAAGAAGACGTGCCGGCCCTGCGCATGGATGAAGAGGTCTATGCCGGCGATGTAACCTTTCTGACCGATGGCGACATTCACCTACACATCGCGCGCAAGGACGTGGCCGCCGGGTTCCGCACAGGTCAGTTGGTCAACCCGGTGCTCGAAGGCCATGTGGCCTATCGCGTCAGCGATATCGAGGCCTTCAAGGCCCATCTGGACATCCAAGACATCCCCTTTTCCAACTGGGGCGACAGCGCCGTCGCCGGGTGGCATCAGGTCTATTTCTACGACCCGGAAGGCAATGTCATCGAAGTGCACGAACGGTGTCTGTAGCCCAGCGAGACTCGCCCGAAAGGGAGAGGCGAGCGGCCACTTGCCCCTTTACATCGCGCCCAAAAACCCCGAACGCTCCGCCCATGAACACCCACGCCAAAGGCTTCTTTATCACCACGATCGGCGTGCTCTTTGTGGTACCGGATTCCTTGTATGTTCGCCTGATTGAGGCCGAGCCGCTGGTCACAGCCTTCTGGCGCGGCATGTCGTCGGGGCTGTTGATCCTTCTCGGCCTCTTGGCATTGCAGGGCACCAAGGGGTTTCGCCCCGCCCTCACCACAGGCTGGCCAAGCGTCGCTTACATAGTTCTCATCGCGTCCACCGCGCCGGCCTTTGTGCTCGCCATCACCAACACATCCGTGGCCAATGTGGTGCTGATCTTCGCCTCCATGCCAATCTTTGCCGCGATTTTCAGCTGGATCTTTCTGGGCGAAGGCATCGGCCTGCGCATGATCGTGACGATAGTGGCGGTGATCCTGGGCCTCGGCATCATCGCCTATGGGTCATCAGAAAACGAAATCGCGTCTTGGAAAGGCGATCTCTGGGCTGTCTATGTCTGCATCGCCTATGCCGGCGCCATCACGGCGATCCGCGTGGGCAAGGATGTCTCCATGATCCCCGCCGTCCCTGTCGCCTATATCGGGGCGGCCCTCGTGTTGATGCCGTTTGCCTCACCATGGGAGATTTTCATGGAGCAATGGGTTTTGATCCTGGGCCATGGCATGTTCATCGCAGTGGCCACATGCCTGCTGGCCATGGGTCCGCGCTACATCAGCTCGGCCGAGGTGTCTTTGTTGATATTGCTCGAATCGGTGCTGGCCCCCCTGCTGGTCTGGGCCTGGATCGGCGAGGATCCCGGACGCTGGGCCCTGGTCGGCGGGGTCATCGTGATCGGCGCGCTTCTGGTGTCGAACCTTGTCGTGCTTCTCAGGCGGGCTGACTGAACGTCACCCGATCTGCGTTACGATCTCACCCAAAGCACTGAGATCGCCGATCTCATGATACCGCCCATGATAGCTCTCGTGGCCCTCGGGCGGCTCTGCATGTTCCACCGCCCAGGTCAGATTATGGGGGACAAACACGCCCCATCCCCCGGCCTCCAACGCGGGGCGCACATCCGAGGCCATGGAGTTGCCCACCATCATCGCCCGATCCGCGCCGTCGCCATGGCGATCAAAGATGGTGCGATAAACACCCGAGGTCTTGGCGCTGACGATCTCGACCCCGTCAAAGAGCTCTCCCAAACCCGATTGTGCCAGCTTGCGTTCCTGATCCAGAAGATCGCCCTTGGTGATGAGGAGCACACGGTGATTTTCACTGATCTCTTTCACGGCCTCTTCGGCTTGTGGCAACAGTTCAATGGGATGGCGCAGCATCTCCTGCCCGGCGGCAATAAGCTGTGAAATTACGGCTGCGGGCACCCGCTCCTCGCTGACCTCGATGGCGGTCTCGATCATCGACAAAACAAAGCCTTTGATGCCAAAGCCGTACTGCCCCAGATTGCGCCGTTCTGCCTCGAGCAGGCGCGCCTCAAGATCGCCCCCATCCACAAAATCTTGGAGCAGATCCGCAAAGCGTTCCTGGGTCATTTTGTAAAAGTGTTCATTTTCCCAGAGCGTATCGTCCGCATCAAAGCCAATTGTTGTAAGATTCTGTGTCATCAATGCCATCCGCGCGAAACGCCCTCTTTTCAGCTGCGCCCCAGGGATTATATAGTCGCGTCAAGGACCACACCGTGCAACAGCGAACTTGGGTATCGATGACCAATCTGGACATCATCATGCAGGATCCCTCGGATGGGAATGACGAGGGGGACACCTCCGTCATTGTCGAAACGCGTCCCAAGACGAAACGCCCGCCGCTCTACAAAGTGCTCCTTTTGAATGATGATTACACGCCGATGGAATTCGTCGTGGCGGTGCTCGAGCGCTTCTTCGGCATGAACCACAGTCAGGCGTTTGAGATTATGCTGACGGTGCACAAAAAAGGCCTCGCCGTGGTCGGTGTGTTCAGTCACGAGATTGCAGAAACCAAAGTGAGCCAGGTGATGGATTTTTCCCGTCGCCATCAGCACCCGCTGCAATGCACCATGGAAAAAGAATAGCCCCCGCGTGACGTCTCGTCTTGCCTTGGCGCTGGAGGCGGGATCGCCGTCTTTGCCCGTGTCTGGCGACATTGCCGTGTTTGCCCCGCGCGACGGATACGACCTCTCCTCCTTGCCGAAGGAGCGATGCGTTATCGTGACAGGCTTCAAGCCGGAATATGATCGCCTCAATGCGGCGGGATACGCCTGCGAAACCGAGCTCGCGCGCGAGGTGGCGGCAAGTATCATCTGCGTGCCCCGCGCCAAGGCGCTGGCGCAGGCCTATGTCGCCCAGGCGGTGGAAAAGACGACCGGCCCGATCCTCATTGACGGGGCCAAAACCGACGGGATCGAGGCCCTGTACAAAGCTTGCCGAAAGCGCGCGGATGTCAGTGCGGCGCTCTCCAAGGCCCATGGCAAGCTTTTCCACTTTACCGCCAGCTCTGGTTTTGACGATTGGCGGCCAAAAGACCATCAGCCGATCGAGGGCGGGTTTGTCACCGCGCCTGGCATCTTTTCGGCCGATAGCGTCGATCCCGCCTCACGCCTTTTGGCCGACACGCTGCCCGCAAAACTGGGCGCGGTCATCGCGGATCTTGGTGCGGGATGGGGCTATCTGTCGGCCCGCCTTCTGGAAAGATCCGACGTCCAAGCCCTGCATCTGATTGAGGCAGAACACGCCGCGCTCAGTTGTGCCAAAACCAATATCAGCGATTCGCGAGCCCGGTTTCACTGGGCGGATGCCAGCACCTGGGCGGCAGAATCCCCGCTTGATTGCGTTGTGATGAACCCTCCGTTTCACACGTCTCGCACGCCAGAACCTATTATCGGTCAACGCTTTATTCGGGCGGCGGCCCGCCTCCTTCACCCCAAGGGCCAGCTTTTTCTGGTGGCCAACCGACATCTTCCTTATGAAAGGTCTTTGGAACAGAGCTTCTCAGAGGTAGCAGAATTTGGCGGAGACACCCGGTTCAAGTTGCTCAAGGCGGCGCGCCCAAGGCCGGGTGCACGCGTGAGCCCAGGGTAACGCCGATATCCCAAAAATGAGGTAACAGATGTCGTTTTCGATTGCCGGAAAGACAGCCATCGTGACTGGCGGCGCCAACGGAATTGGCTTGGCGATTGGTCGCCATTTCGCCGACAAGGGCGCCAACGTGATGTTTGCAGACATTGATGAAGAGCATCTGAAAGAAGAACTGGGAGAAAACGACGACGGGGCGAGCACGCGGTACTTTGCGGGCGACCTGCGCGAGAAACTCACATTGGCAAACCTGCTGTCTGCGACGATCGACGCTTTTGATCGCGTGGACATATTGGTGAATGGCTCTCGTCAGCTTCGCGCGTCCGATCCGCTGAACCCCGATGATGACGCCGTGGAGTTGCTCCTGCAGCAAAACCTGATGACGGCGCTGCGCACATCGCAACTGGTGGCAAAGCGCATGATCAAGCAGGCCGTGGCAAGTGAGGATCAGGAAGGGTTCGCCGGCACGATCGTGAACCTGTCCTCGATCGCGGCGCGGCGCTCCCATCCCGATTTGCTGGCGTATTCTGTCTCCACGGCGGCTCTCGACCAGATGACGCGCAGTCTTGCCGTGGCGCTGGCGCCGCACCGCATCCGGGTCAACGCGGTGGCCTTTGGCTCGGTCATGAGCGCCTCGCTCAAGGACACGCTGAGCGAAACCCCGGACTTTCGCAGCGACATCGAAGATCACACGCCCTTGGGCCGGATCGCTTCTGCCGCAGAGCTGGCCGAAGCGGTGCAATACCTCGCCTGTGACAGCTCCGGCTTCATGACCGGGCAGATCATGACGGTGGATGGCGGACGAACTTTGCTTGACCCTGTGGCCGCTCCGGCGCATTAATACTGTAAACTAAAGTTTACAGGAGACGGGCCGATGACTTTAGACTTAGTCAGTGACATGCAAAACGAAAAAGCGCAGGCTGCGGCCTGGTTTAGAGAGCTGCGCGATCAGATCGTGGCGGCGTTCGAGGGGCTCGAAGACAGCCACGACAACGGGCCCTTGTCAGATGCCACGCCCGGCCGGTTCGATGTGAAAACCACCAAACGCGCCAGCGACGATGGCTCCGACGCCGGCGGCGGCCTGATGAGCGTGATGCGCGGCGGGCGCGTCTTTGAAAAGGTGGGCGTGAACGTCTCTGAAGTCTACGGCACGTTGGGGCCCGCCGCGCAAAAGGCGATGGCTGCGCGCGGCGTGCCGGGCATGGAAGATGATCCGCGGTTCTGGGCCTCTGGCATCAGTCTTGTGGCGCATATGCAAAACCCCCATGCCCCAGCTGTGCACATGAACACCCGCATGTTCTGGACACCCGGCGCCTGGTGGTTCGGCGGCGGCTCAGACCTCAACCCGTGCATCGAATATGATGAGGACACCGCGCATTTCCACGCCACCCAGAAGGCGCATCTCGATCCCCATGGTGAGGATCACTATCCCAAGCTGAAAGCCTGGGCGGATGAGTATTTCTATATCCCCCACCGGCATCGGGCGCGCGGGGTTGGCGGCATTTTCATGGATGATCGCAACAGCGGCGATTGGGCGGCGGATTTCGCGCTGACCCAGGATATCGGGCGCGCCTTCCTGCCGGCCTATGTTCCACTCGTGGAAAAACGCCGGGGTCAGGCGTGGTCTGACGCAGATAAAGAGGCCCAGCTCGTGCATCGCGGCCTCTATGCCGAATACAATCTGGTCTACGACCGGGGCACCAAATTCGGATTGGCCACAGGGCATGACGCGGACGCGGTTCTGATGAGCCTTCCCCCCCTGGCCAAATGGGTGTGACGCGTCCCGCCGGGTGCCGAATTCTTTGAAAGAATTCGGTCCGCATTCTTTCAAAGAATGCGTGCGCCCCAAATCAGGCTTAGCGCGTGTGCTCTTGGTTTTGAGGCATCAAGATGATCGACAGCATGAGTAAGCTGAACACCAGTTCATAGACTTCCCATTTCCGCCCCTGATCCATCAGCGCGATCACAACGCTTGCCAAAAGCGCAAGCACCGTGTGCCGCATACCAGGCACCGGGATCGCGAGTTTGTTGACGATGCGGCGGACAAATTTCACGCGTTTGAAGAGCTGGGGCAGCACAACCAGGTAGAGCAGGATCACGGTGGTCAGCCCGCTGCCAAACACTGTCTTTGCCAGATTGGTGTCACCCACCCGCAGATTGTGCAGGTTGGTCTCAAGCTGCTTGTTGTTCTCCATAAAGAACTCGCCCGATTGCCAGCCAAAGATACGCTGACCCCAGGAAATCTCTTCCCCAGTTCCCAGAAAGAACAAGAGACCGTAAAACCCGGTGCATGCCGCCCCGAGCATGAGGGATCGCCTTTTGAGGCTGACCGCGTTCGAGAGGAAGGCAAAACAGCAAAAAAGCAGCCCAAAGGCGGTGGCATACTCGACAATCCCGTCTTCAGCCGCATAGACGGTTGTGAAAAAGAACTCATCGTAGAGATGCACTCCGATCGTCACGATCAGGGCGAGCACAATGGACCCCAGCAAAAAGCGATCAACTTGCATTTGTCGGGTCATGACTGCCTACGAATTCATTTGGTTTGGTGCGCAGATATGGCAGCTGGCAGCGGGCATCAAGAGCAATCGAAGCGCGCACCGTCTATACACCGCCAACTTAGCCGAATGCTGCCACAGCCGTAGAGATGGCATCCCGGTCCCGAAAGGCGCTTCTTCTGCAAATGCGGTGCCAAAAACACGTTGCTCAAAACTAGGCTCCAAAAGAAACGGGGCCCGATCGCGCCGCGGCCCTGACCACGCGGCGCCCTCGCTTAAAAAAGAAAAACCCCCAAGGCCGGGCCACGGGGGTGTCTCCATCGTACTCGAACGGCGCGTCTATCTTAGAGAAGACCTTCGCGCTGCGCTTTCTTCCGCGCGAGCTTGCGGGCACGGCGAATGGCCTCGGCCTTTTCGCGGGCGCGCTTCTCAGACGGTTTTTCGAAATGCTGCCGAAGCTTCATTTCCCGAAACACGCCTTCGCGCTGCAGCTTCTTTTTCAGGGCACGAAGCGCCTGATCGACATTGTTGTCGCGAACACTGACCTGCATGTGGT
>CAKZYL010000402.1 GCA_937884705.1 uncultured Roseovarius sp.
GGGCGTTCCTGTCATCGCGTTTGGCCAGGACACCCTACCCGCCTTTTGGTCGGCCTCGTCCCCTTTGGCCGCGCCACTGCGCATGGATGAGCCGGAAGAGATTGCCCGGGCCCATCTGGTGCGCAAACGCCTCGGCATTCCGGGTGGGCAGCTCATTGCAAATCCTATTCCGCAGGCTGCCGAGATCCCCGCACGTGAGCTCACCCCGCTGATCGAGGCCAGCATTTCAGAGGCAGATGCGCGCGGCATTTCCGGAAAAGACGTCACGCCGTGGCTGCTTTCCCGCATTTTTGACAAGACAAATGGCCGGTCACTGACAGCCAATATCGCGCTTGTGCTTAACAATGCAGCATTGGCGTCACGCATTGCATGCAGAATTGAACGCCTTGACGGCGAAATCTCGCCAACAAATCGTTAATGAACTAAGCATTGTGCGCGGGACACCCCGCGCTTACATGAGTTGAAGACAAGTCACAGGACGCTTATGAGCACACCGTTCGACGAAGACCAACACCCCCAAAAGAAACGCCGTTTTGCCGGTATCAGAGCGAGTTTTCTGACCGGCATCGTGGTCATTGCGCCTGTGGGTCTCACAATCTGGTTTATCTGGGGTTTAATGGGCTGGGTCGACAGTGTTGTCCTGCCGTTGGTCCCGGCGCGGTTCAATCCCGAACAGTATATTGGCATAAACCTGCTCGGCGTGGGCGTGAGCATCTTCTTGATCTTCACGATCCTGGTGGGGTGGATAGCCAAAGGCCTGATCGGGCGATCCTTGATCAGTTTCGCCGAGAGCCTCGTTGTACGGATGCCCGTGGTGCGCACGATATATTCCGGCGTGAAACAAATCGCAGAAACGGTGTTTGCACAGTCAGAGCGCAGTTTCGAGAAAGCCTGCCTAATAGAGTATCCGCGCAAAGGGATTTGGGCGATCGGGTTCATCTCTACCCAGGCCGGCGGAGAGGTGGCGTCTAAGGCGGGCGATGGCAGCGATCTGATGAGCATCTTCGTGCCCACGACGCCGAATCCAACCAGTGGATTTTTGTTGTTCTTTCCCAGAGAAGACATCATCGAGCTGGACATGACGATTGAAGAGGCCGCCAAATTGGTGATCTCCGCGGGGCTTGTCTATCCAGAGCATCCCGAAATCGTGGGCAAGATCAAAGCCGCGTAAACGGTCCTGACACATCAGAGAGGCTGCTTTGGCACGGCCTCACCGTGGAATGCGTCACATGGCCGTCCAGCCACCATCAACGCTGATCGTTGTTCCTGTCACTTGGCGCGCGGCCTCAGCGCACAGATAGACCACCGTGCCGCCGATCTGCTCCACGGTGGCAAAGTCTTTGGAGGGTTGGCGCGAGAGCATGACGTTGCGCACCACCGCGTCGCGATCCATATCGTATTCCTTCATCAAATCGGGGATCTGGTTTTCCACGAGCGGGGTCAGCACGTAGCCTGGGCAGATCGCATTGGCGGTGATGGGGTCTTGTGCTGTCTCAAGCGCAGTAGACTTGGTGAGACCGACGATCCCATGCTTGGCGGCTGAGTAGGCCGATTTGAACGGGCTGGCGCGCAGACCGTGAGAGCTCGCGGTGTTGATCACCCGGCCCCACCCGGCGGCGCGCATCATCGGCAGCGCCACGGCCGTGGTGTGAAAGGCCGCAGTCAGATTGATCGCAATGATTGCGTCCCATTTTTCGGTTGGAAAATCGGGGATCGAGGCGATGTACTGCAAGCCAGCATTGTTGATAAGGATATCGCACTGTCCCGCTGAGTTGACGAGGTGTCGGCAGGCCGCCGGATCGGTCATATCCGCCTCTATGTAACGCGCCTCTACACCGAATTCTTCGCTGAGACCTTTGGCGAGCGCATGATCTTCCTCGCGGTTGGTGAAGGAGTTTAGAACGATGTCCGCGCCCGCGCGGGCCAGTTCTGTGGCCATGCCGAAACCGATCCCCGAATTCGATCCTGTGATGACAGCGGTTTTGCCGGCGAGATCCATCTTTTTCCCTTTCAAGACAATTTGCAAAACACTGCCACGCGCGCAAATCAGAGTACAGCGATCAGCTCTTTTTCGCGCGCTGCGAGACTGTCCGTCAGGACAGAAGAGCTTCTTGCGCGAAAACCAAAAAAAACGCCGGCGCGAAGCCGGCGTTAAGTTATTGAGGCAGGTTTCATACAGGCAAGAAACCTATCGA
>CAKZYL010000403.1 GCA_937884705.1 uncultured Roseovarius sp.
ACATTCCTGCAAAGCGCAGCATCGGTCGAAGTGGGCTCGTTGCGGTCCTTCTCCGCACCGCAGGATGCGCCAAAACTCAACCGTTTCTGTCACCGGCGGAAAGGACCGTTTGCGCGCATCGCTAGTTGGGGGCTGGTGGGATATACCCAACCTACGCTGCGGCCACCCCAATCGCAGCTCCCGCAAACCTCAAGTCACTTGGGAAAACCCGCCTTGAGTAAACGCTCACGCAGCGTTCCCATTTTCTCCGAGTCTTTCAGCGGAACGCGATCCAGATCTTCAACATGGATTCCCGGCAAAGCAGCCAGAGCGCCATTGACAGCCGAAGTCGCATCTCCGTCGTTGCCAAGCGCGATGTGACTGGCCGCAAGAACAAAATGTGCAAAGAACCAGCTCGGCCTACGGTGTATGGCGCGCTCGGCCCATTCGATTGCGGTCTCGAAGCGACCCGCCATGTAGTGCGCCAGCGCAAGGCCCGAGAAGCGGAAGAAAATGCTCGGGTCCAGGGGGTTGGAACGGATTGCGATGTCCTGATTGGCAATAGCCTCATCTGACCGTCCCAAGATACCTAGTAGCGTGCCAAGGCTGCCATAGGCCAATGAACAATTCGGGTTCAGCGCGACGGCGCGTTCCAGGGCCGCCAGCGACTCCTCGTATTTGAGCAGACCCCAGCAACTGATTCCCAAGGCCCAGTGTGCGTATTCGTTGCGGTCGTCCAACTGAGTAGCGCGCCGCGCCAGAGCATATGCCGTTTCCATGGCCGGTTTGATGTCGGGGACAAAGCCCATGATGGCGATGTGATGGTTGATCAGCGATAGCACCATGTTCGCCTCCGCGCTTTCCGGATCAAGCGCTAATGCGCGTTCCAGAAGTGTCTTGGCGTGGGCATAGCTTTCCGGCGTAAAGTCATACAGCAGATGCCAGGATCGCATTGTCAGTTCCCAGACCGTCAGGTCGGGTCGGGATGCGCGTTCAACCGGTTCGGGGACGGTGCTAATTTGAACCGTGGTCTGTATTGAGGCCACCACATTGCGCGTGATCTCATCTTGCAGGTCGAAGACATCCTCAAGCTGGCCGTCATATCGCTCGGACCACAGATGTCCGCCTGTAGTGCCATCAATCAACTGCGCCGTAACCCTCACCCGATCGCCGGACCGCCTGACGCTGCCCTCCAGCACAAACCGGACGCCAAGGTCTTTTGCCACGCGCCGGACATCAACACGCGACCCTTTGTAGGTAAAGGTCGTGTTCCGCGCGATAATGAACAGCCACGGAGACCGCGACAGGGCAGTTATGATGTCGTCGCTGATCCCATCTGAGAAGTAGTCCTGTTCCGGATCACCCGACATATTCTCAAAGGCAAGAACAGCAATCGAGGGTTTCTCTGGTTGTGTTGGAAACGCACTGTCCGGATCGTCCTTGGTAGCGTCTGCTGCGCCAAGCCTGTCGCGTAGTTCCAATTTCGATGACACGCCCAGTTTGCGATAGATCGTCGCCAGGTGCGTCCTCACCGTGGACGGCGCAAGACACAGACGGTCTGCGATTTGCTGATAGCTTTCGCCACCGGCATAGTCTTGCGCGATTTGTCTTTCGCGATCACTTAGCCGGGTCACCTCCGGCACGGCGCGGGTCACGGAGTAGCCTGTTGCATGGCTCTGATCATCCGCGCGTTTTCCAGCGCGATCACGCTTTGAGCGGCGAACATCTGAGCGAGCCTAGTTGCGTCATCGGAAAAAGGTCGCACCGTTTGCCGGTAAAGCGCAAAAGCACCGACCAACTCGTCTGCGGCCAACATCGGGATGGCAACAAAGGATCGTGCCCCGCCCAAATCGGCGGTGGCATAGCGCAACGGATCGTCGCTCTTGTAAATTGCCTCAGATTTGACGTCGATGATATTTATCACCTCGCGTTGCGCATCCATGCGGCCAAGCCCTGTCTGAGGGCTCACAGTGAACCAGCCCTGATCATCGAACCATGCCTTGAAGTCTGACGGTATCCCGAGCGTAAATGTCGCGTGAAATTTTCTGTTCTGCCCGTATTCGAAGAGAACCCCGTATTCGGCGGCGCAAAGCTCAAGCGCATATTTCAAGATCAGGGGCATCACGGCGTCAAGGTCACCTTGCCCGGCACCGATAA
Organism: uncultured Roseovarius sp.; assembly: GCA_937884705.1. Classification (GTDB taxonomy): domain Bacteria; phylum Pseudomonadota; class Alphaproteobacteria; order Rhodobacterales; family Rhodobacteraceae; genus Roseovarius. The sequence continues at coordinate 2,137 of CAKZYL010000403.1, forward strand.
TCCGCAACACCTCGCTCAAGGCTTTTTCGCGGCTGATGGCTTCTTCAAGGCTAAGCGCCAGCTCTGACATCACAGCTGTCATTTCGGATTGATCGCGAGATTGCGAAGCTTCTCCCCTCAGGTGCGTTGCCAGTTCCTGTTTCGAAGACACTTCCAGTTTGCGATAGATGGTTGCTAGGTGAGTGCGGACCGTACTGGGTGCGATGCACAAGGTGTCGGCGATCGACTGATAGGTCTGTCCGCCCGCATAGGCCTGGGCAATCTCCAATTCCCTTGGGCTAAGTTCGACTTGCTCTGACACGAATGACTTCTCGCTGAAA
>CAKZYL010000404.1 GCA_937884705.1 uncultured Roseovarius sp.
CCGGCCCGGCAGCGATCAGGACAGCGCATTTTTCAACCGCCAACTTGACGATCTTTTGGCCGATCAAGGTGTAACAGAGCCTTTTTTGCTTGTGGGCTACTCGATGGGCGGGGCGATTGGGGCGGCGTATACATCAGCCAATCCGAGCCGGGTCAACCGTCTGGTTTTGCTGGCACCGGCGGGCATGAAGCTTGATCTGGGGCCGCTGGCGGACATGGCGCAGAAATACAGCTTCATGGGCATGTGGATGGGGCTTGGATTTTATCCCAAATCGCTGCGCCGCGCGTTGGAGACGGAACGCGGCATGGAAAGCCCGATCGAGTTCATGGTGGACCGTCAGATCGAAGAGACGCGCATGAAGGGCTTTGCGCCGGCTGTTTTGTCCTCGCTGCGCGGGGTGCTGGATGAGGATCTGGAGCCCGCCCATCGGGCCATCGCGGCCGCTGGCATTCCGGTGACAGCGATCTGGGGCGAGACGGATGAGGTGATCCCGCTGGAGTGCAAGGATCGGCTAAGCGAATGGAACCCTCATGCGAAGAACTTCGTGGTCAAGGACGCGGGGCACTCTGTGACCTACACCCATACGCCTGAGGTCCTAAAAGTTATCTTTGAGTAAGTTTAGAGCCTATTTCGGCGCCACGTTTTCATCGCGCCAGAAACCGGAGATACGCAGGTTTTGGCTGTCATACCCGGCCGCTTTCGTGATCTCACGCAGTTGCCGCGCCTGATCTTTTTCACCGGCAAACCAGATCGGGGCGTCGCTAAAATCCTTATACCGTTCCAGCACCGCATCCAAAAGACGGTCGCCCTTGGCCCGGCTGAGCCAGGTCACAACCATGCCCTTGGGCACCTCGATGGGATAATCGCATTCGGCGCCATTCTCGGCCTCGAGGTAAAGCTCCCCGGTGGCGTCCTCAGGCAAGTTCTCCAGAATGCGCGCGGCGGCTGGAAAGCCCGTCTCATCACAAGCCATTAATGTGCGCTTGGCATCCATTAAACCGCCGCCCATTGGCCCGACCAGGCCGATCACATTGCGCGCCTTGCTGCCCTCTTTGATCTCAGCGGCCCATTCGGTTGTCTTGCCGCCATCATGGAGGAAGATATCGGTGATGATTTCACCCGCATCGTAATCGACCGACCGAACCGTATAAACAGGCTTGTGCGGTGCGCCCGGGCCATCCGTCCATTTGATCGATCCGTTGGGCGCGACGCTGGGCCATTCGGTCTCTGCCTCAAGGGAAGGCTGCACGAGGCGAAAATGGATGGACTTGGTTCCATAGGCGGATACGTCTTCGCCCTGAAGGGTCGCGCGGAGAAAGACCGGGCCCAGCTGCTCCACCTTTGTGGTGCGCATGAACTGAAAATTCGGAGGAAGCTCTGTGACGTTGCCACTGTCGGACCAGCGCATGGCCTCGGCGACTGCGGGCATGAGATGCCGCATTTGGCCGATAACGGCGTTTTTCATGACGAAGAGCCACCGCGCATCCTGCCCTGCGACCATGCCGGCGGTTTCGCTCTCCAACCCAGGGCGCAACCCGATCAGGCCATGAGCAGTTTCGACCGTCAGCCGCTGGTCGTCATCCTCCAAAACGGGCAAACTGCCTGACTTGGCCTGCGCCAGAATAACCTGCCGCATCGCGGTAAAGGCGACACCGGGCAGGTCGGCTTGCGACGCGAAGGGATAATCCGGGTGGGTGTCCGGCTGCGACATGTGACAAATCTCCGACTCAAGATGGGAAGGCTGGCCCGGCATCGGGGTGGCGCAAGGAAAGAATACACCGGGTTTCAGTGGAAGAAAACGCCATCCTGCGGGGTCTAGGAAAAGGTGATCTCACGACAGCTCGGGTCGCCGTCAGTGATTGCCGCCATGTTTGTCTAGTACGTGCATCACCATGTTGTGGTGATTGACCAAGTAATGGTGTTTGCGGTGCTTTTTCCGGATATCAGGCGGATTGATGATGACGCGAAAGCCCACATACATGGCAATGACTGCGAAGAATACGCTGCCAGAGGCCTGCCCGATGAGCACACCCGGCGCACCATAGAGCGTGCCGCCGAGATAAGCGAAGGGGAAGGTGCCAAGCGTGTTTTGGGCCCAGCTGAACCAGGTGGCATATGAAGGGCGGCCCATGGTGCTGAACGATGCATTGGCGACGAACACCGCCCCGTTGAAGAACGATGCCAGAGCAACCGGGAAGCAGTAAAGCAGGATCAGCGTCTCTGCCATGCCGGAGGCGCCGAATAGCGCGACGATGTGGTCGCGCAGCAGAAACAGCACAAGTGTGACAAAGCCGACGTAGAGCGCGACGAATTTGAGCGCGTCGACATAGGCTTGGCGCACCCGATCCATCTGTTTGGCCCCGTAGTTCTGACCAAGGATCGGGCCGATGGCCCCCGCAAGCGCCAGAATGACGGAAAACGCCACAGGGGTCATGCGGCCGATGACGGCCATGCCTGCAATAGCATCAGTTCCGAACTTGGACATCTCCCGGGTGATGATCGCTGTACCCACCGGCGTGGCAATATTGGCAAGGACGGCGGGGATCGCGAGTTGGTTCACCTCGGCCAAATCACGCCAGAGCCAATAGCTGCGTGGCCGAATAAAGGCATTGTACCGCTTGATTGCCGGATAGATCGCAAGGCCAAGCGTAACGAACCGGGCGCACACCGTAGCCCAGGCAGCGCCCTCCATGCCCATGGAAAGCCCAAAGATTAAAATGGGATCCAGGATTCCGTTGGTCGCGGCCCCAAGGAGCGCCGGGTACATCGCGACCCTATTTTCCCCATAGCCGCGCAGAAACGAGACGGCCACCATGGAAAGGCCGGATACAAAGGTGAACGGCAGGATGATCCAGATATAGGTCGCGGCCAAATCGGCCACCTCACCCTCAGCACCGAGTAGCCCCAGGAAAAAGTGGGCATTTGGCAGGACGATGGCGGGCACCAGAATACCTGCCACGATGACAAAGATCGCGGCCGTCGTGGCATATTCCTGCGCGCCCTCGTCATCTTCTGCGCCGATTGCGCGCGCTGTGAGCACGCCAGCCGCCACCGCGAGGCCGATATTGATGGCCGAGGTAAAGAACATCAGCGTGCTGGCGTATCCTGCCGCAGCGGCCATCACATCTTGCCCGAGCATGGAGATGAAGATGAGGTCGATCAGGTCGACAGCATAGATCGCCATGAGGCCGATGCTGGCAGTGAAGGATGTCACCGTGACATGCCGCATCACATTGCCGGTGGTAAAGGTCGCAGTGCTATTTTGCGCCATGGCATGTTTCACAGCATGTATTGATCAACGCATCGTCCCCCAAAGCCGCTTTCACGACTAACTTGGCTGTATCGTACAGAAAGTTTTCAGCCTCAGATAGTGCAGGAAAGCCACGATCCAGCGGCGTACTCGCGCAATACGCGGCACAGAATTTCGCTCAAGTAACTGAAAATATGAAACAATTAAACAAATTCGTGAGTCAGTCGGTTTTGGGAGGACATCGCTGTTCTTTGCGGTAGGGTCGAGTGAGGCGAATTTGGCAGCCACTTCGGGAGGAATCATGTTCAATCCAACAGCCGTTACGGCGGATGCTTTTGGTGAACATCTTGCGGAGACCTACCTGACATACTTCGCCGGACATGCACCAGAGCATGCTTCCTATATCAAAGGGGCGGCGCGTTTGGTCCTGGAGCGGTTGGCGAATTCTGACGCGCTTTATCACAATGCTGAACACACGATGATGGTGACCCTTGTGGGCCAGCAGATTTTACGCGGACGTCTTGTCGCCGAGGCTTTGGATGCAGATGACTGGCTGCACTTTGTTCTGGCGCTTTTGGTGCACGATATCGGCTATTCCCGCGGTGCGTGCCCCGGCGACACGGACATGACGTTTGTAATTGATCTGGACGGCAATACGATCACGCCGCCGCGTGGCGCCTCTGATGCGTTCTTGGCGGCCTACCACGTGGATCGCGGCCTGATTTACGTGCGCGATCGGTTTGGCCCGTCGAATAAAATTGACGAAGAACGGATCGCGCGGGCAGTCGACTATACCCGGTTCCCGGTGCCAGATGATCCGGCCTATCAGGATACGGAAAGTGAGCCAGCCCTCGTGCGCGCCGCCGATCTGATCGGACAAATGGCGGATCCGTTCTATCACCGAAAGATCAATGCCCTGTTTCATGAGTTCAAGGAGACCGGCACAGCAGAAAAGCTGGGCTACGACAACCCGATGGATTTGATGGAGAACTATCCGGATTTCTTCTGGTCGCAGGTGTCGCCGCTGATCCAGCCTGCGTTGCGCACTTTGGAAATGACGACGGAAGGCAAGGAGTGGGTGGCGCAGCTTCATAACCAAGTGTTTCAGGTGGAGCGGCAGACCGCCTTTCTGGGCCCTTTCCCGGGCGCGTCGTGAGATCCCCCCTTTTTTAGGGTCACATTTTGGAACGCACGCGGCCTAGAGGAAAATCTCATCCAAAGTTTTGGGGTGATCTGTCAGGGTTTCATAGCCGTCTTCCGTGACGATGAAACTGTCACCCACCTGCGCGCGGAAACGATCCACCGACACGGATCCGTCCACAGCCAGAACCATGCCCGGCTGCAGGATGGTCTTGTCGCCGGTCACCAGTTGCGGATCTTCCAGAAAACTGAAGCCCGTGGCACGGCCGCAGCGAAACGGATACTCGAACCCGGCGCCCTGGATCACTTCGGCATATTCGGCATGCACGCTTTCGGCCGTGACGCCCGGGCGCAAAGCCTTGAGCGCCGCCGCCTGGCTCGCGACGGCAACCTCGTAGACGGCGATTTGGGAGGGATCTGCAGGCTCGCCGATCCAGAAGGTTCGATCAAAGCCGAGTTTGAAGCGGTGGAAGTTGGTCATTCCGCAAAAACACAGGAAAACTGGCTCTCCCTGGCGCATGATCCGCGTTGACGCGCGATGATGCGTTTTGGTGATCTCTTCGCCCGAGGCCATGATCTGCAGGAAATGCGTGTTGGGCGACATGTCTGCATCGTCGTAATGCGCGGCCAGAAGCTCTGCCGCCTTCCGCGTGCCGGCCTGGGAGGCGGCAAGGGCAACCTCGTATTCCGGGACACCATCGGCGATGGCCGCGCGACCGGCTGACATCATTGCATTGGCGACCTGGCCTGCGTGCCGGGCGAGCTGTTGTTCCTCGGTCGACTTGATCATCCGCATGTCCGAGAGGATCGGCGTGACACTCATTTGGTGCTCGCGCGACATCAGACGATCGATGTAGAAGCGTACCAGAGGCGGCATGTGATCGGGTTCAAGTCCCAAGTTAGAGACTGTTTTCAGCGCACTGGGGAGCTCGGCACGCCATTCCTCCCCCATGCCGTCATTCCATGCCGCGATCCGATCAACGCGGGCACTAGCTAGTGCGGTGTTCAGGTCAATCGTGGGGGTGATCAGGAGGCTTTCGCCCTGACGCGGCACGACCAGGATCGTCGGGCGCCCAAATTCCATGTGAAGATAATCGTAGTAGCCAGTGAGGTAATAGACGTTATCCTCATTTGTGATCACAGCGGCATCCATGCCCTGCGTCTCGAGGCGTTCACGCAGGATCTGCATGCGGGCTTCAAACATTGTCAGGGGACTTTCGCAAGGCGATCCCGGACAAGCGCCGACCACAAGGACACGCCGATGGGTAAGAGCGCATCGTTAAAATCGTAATTGTTGGAATGGAGTGGCTGCCCGTTGGGGCCATCAGTGCCGTTTCCGAGCAGCATGAAGCAACCCGGAATGGCAGCGGCGAAATGGGCGAAATCTTCGGAAAAGCTCATCGGGGGACGGTCGGGAATCGTCTCTAAACCAACGGAATTTGCAGCTCTTACGACGGCATCCGTGGGCGCATCTGCATTGATCGTCTCAATAAATTCCGTGCTGAATGTGACCTCTGCGCTGATCCCATGCGCCGAGGCGATGCCGGACACGATCTGGCGCATAAACTGTTCGATGGCGTCGCGATCCTCGGGTCTGCGCGCGCGGGCGTCGCCTTTGAGAACGGCCTTGCCGGGCAGCACGTTGCGCTGCCCATCGGCGACAAACTCGGTGATGGAGACGACGGCACCCGATCCGGGCGCTAGACGTCTGGCTACAATCGTCTGCAGCGCCTGGACGACATCCGCGCCGATTGTGATCACATCCCGACCCGCCTGAGGCATGGAGGCGTGACCGCCCTGCCCTTTCAGCGTGATCTCGAAGAGGCTTTCAGACGAACAAATCAAGCCTTTGCATGTGGACACTTGGCCCACGGGCGCGCCGGGGAGGTTGTGGATGGCGTAAACCTCTTCCACCGGGAAACGTGACAGCACGCCTTCGTCGATCATGGCCTGCGCGCCAAGCCCGTGTTCTTCGTTGGGCTGAAAGATAAACACGACGCTGCCATCGAAATCCTGCGTCTCCGCGAGATGGGCCGCGGCACCTATGAGCATGGCGGTGTGCCCATCATGGCCACAGGCGTGCATCACGCCGGGCGTCTGAGACACATAAGGTTGCGTGCCTGTTTCCTGGATCGGCAAGGCATCCATATCGGCCCTGAGCCCGATGGCACGATTGCCTGAGCCTGCGCGCAGGATACCCACCACGCCGATGCTTTCATGCACCTCAAGACCCAAGTCGCGCAAAATAGACGCCACCCGCGCTTTGGTCTGCTTTTCTTGAAAGCCAAGCTCTGGATTTCGGTGAAGGTCTTGGCGCAGTTGGGTCAGTGATTGGGTGTCCATAGCGGGCACAGCTTAAGCAGGTTTGATACGGCGTGGCTATAGGGGACGCGGCAGGCCCAGACGGATCACGCCACTCACATCGTGATCTGGGATCGCCTCACCTTTGCGATAGATCGCGATCTGCCCTGCCTGGGCCATGCTCTGCGCAACCTCTCGAACGGAAGGCATGAGGGCGCGCCACGTGTGGTCTTCTTGTGCCAGAGCACGGGCCGCGTCAGAGGGACAGATTGTTTTGCCCACGCCGCGCGCGACGCAGAGCGCAAGAATGGCTTTCTCGATATCCTGCTTTGAATGGGTCATGAGACCGCAAAAAAGGCCTGTGAAACGACACAGGCCTTTCTCGAAACAGTCACTGTTTTAGCCGTAAACGGCTTCTTTCCCGAAATGCTTGGTCAACATGTAATAGACCACGGCGCGGTATTTGTTGCGCTCGGACTTTCCGTACGTCTCAATCACAGAATTGATCGCGTCCATGAGCTGCGGGCCATCGGCCAGACCGAGCTTCTTGACGAGGAAGCTGTCCTTCACAGTCTCTAATTCTTGTTCTTGGCTGGACGCGACAGTTGAGGCGTCAGCATTGTAAATTGCCGGTCCACAGCCAATTGTGACTTTGGTCAGCAGATCCATATCCGGTTCCATACCGCACTTTTTACGCAAAT
>CAKZYL010000405.1 GCA_937884705.1 uncultured Roseovarius sp.
GCTTTGGGAGAACTGTCGCTCGACGGTTCAATCCTCGCCGTCACCGGCGCATTGCCTGCCGCAATGACGGCGGCCGAGGACACGCGCACCTTGCTTTGCCCCAAAACATCGGGGGCGGAAGCCGCGTGGGTTGGGGATGCCCGCGTGATTGGCGCGAGCACTCTGACAGAAGTGGTGCGTCATTACACCGGTCAATCACCCTTGCCGCCCGCGGAACCAGGGGAAGTGCATTCAGACCTTCCCGGGCGCGACCTGGCAGATGTCCGTGGGCAAGAGCGGGCAAAACGTGCGATTGAGATTGCCGCCGCTGGACGGCACCACCTCATGATGGTGGGCACGCCGGGCTCGGGCAAATCCATGCTGGCCGCGCGCCTGCCCAGTATTCTTCCTGCGCTCACGCCGTCGGAGGCTTTGGAAACCTCCATGATCCACTCGCTAGCCGGCGTTTTGAAGGAAGGTGGGATCTACCGCAGCCGACCCTTTTGCGAACCTCATCACACCGCCTCTATGGCTGCTATTGTCGGTGGCGGCCGACGCGCGTCACCAGGTCAAATCAGTCTGGCCCATAACGGCGTGCTTTTCATGGACGAGTTTCCCGAATTCTCTCGTCAGGTTTTGGAGACCTTGCGCCAACCCATAGAGACCGGGGAAGTGGTGGTGGCACGCGCGAATGCGCATGTGCGCTATCCGTGCCGGTTCATGCTGGTTGCGGCAGCGAACCCGTGCCGGTGCGGATACAGCAATGATCCAACGCGTGGATGTGCCCAAGGCCCAAAATGCGGAGAGGGGTATTTGAGCCGCATCTCAGGGCCGCTGATGGATCGATTTGATTTGCGTGTGGATGTGCCCCCAGTCGCCTTCACCGACTTGGATCTACCGGCAGGAGGGGAAACCTCCAAGACCGTGGCGCAGCGCGTGGCTCTTGCGCGTGATCGGCAGGCCGAGAGGTATGCCGGCATTCCGGGGATGCACCTCAATGCCGATGCCGAAGGCGAGGCGCTTGCAAGCTTTGCCACACCAGAACCGGCTGGTCGTGAACTTTTGCTCAAGGTAGCGGAGCAATTTGGCCTGTCTGCGCGAGGGTACCACCGCGTGATGCGGGTGGCTCGGACAATTGCAGATCTGGAGGGGGCCAATACAGTCAGCCGCACGCATGTGGCCGAAGCCATCAGCTATCGGTTGAGCCCGTCTGCGCCACAAGCCACCGCGAAAGCCTCTTGAGCGTCACGCGGGCCTCAGGCAGCACATTGTGAAAAATTGGCCAGACATGGGGCAGATCGTCCTCGATGGTCAATTTTGTATCAACGCCTTGATCCTGCATCCTTTGGGCAAGGCGTGTCGTGTCATCCAGCAAGATCTCGGTTGAGCCAACAGCAAGCCATACGGGCGTTGCACCTGTGAAATCGGCAAAGAGCGGCGAGATGCGGGGATCGTTGGGTGACGCAGATGCAAGATACGCTTCAGAAATCGCTGAAATTCGAGAGGCGGGCAGCATTACATCGCGATCTGCGTTTTCTGCAAGGCTGGGCCCTGAAAACGTCATGTCGGTGAACGGCGAGAGACCAAATGTTCCCAAAGGGCGCTCAAGGCCCCGGCACTGGATCTCTCCCAAGAGCGCAAACGCCATGCCTCCACCAGCGCTGTCTCCTCCCAAGAAAACCGGGCGACCGGCCAATGCGGTATAGGCCGCCATGGCATCCTCGAACGCGGCGGGAAAGGGATGCTCCGGCGCAAGACGGTATTCAACCATGCAGACAGGCAACCCAGAATAACGTGAAAGCCGCGCGAGCATGGCGCGGTGCGTTGTGGTGGATCCGAACACATAACCCCCACCGTGGAAATACAGGATCACCGGGCCGCCTTTATGATGAACACCTTTGGCCGTCGCCCATTGCACCGGAACACCGCCAATCGTTTCCCAGCGGTAGCAAGAGCCAAATGGTCCGTGAAAGAAGATCCTGGCGCGGGTGGCAAAGCTACGGCGCAAAGCATCGATATCTTCGGCCCGCGCGAGTGTGCGTTTTTCTGTTGCGCGCAAATACAAGTTCAGCGCTTTAGCCGCAAAGCTCACGCGCGTTTCGCTTCAATCGCTTCCCAGATTTTGCCTGCAATATTGACACCATCGAAGCGTTCGAGCTCTTGTATGCCAGTTGGGGAGGTCACATTGATCTCGGTGAGATACTGTCCGATCACATCGATGCCGACAAAGACCTGACCCTTTTCGCGCAAAAGCGGACCGATCCGCGCGCAAATCTCCAAATCGCGGTCTGTCAGACCAATCTTTTCTGGGCGTCCGCCGACATGCATGTTTGAGCGTGTTTCACCTGCGGCAGGCATACGGTTGATGGCACCCACCGGCTCTCCATCAACGAGAATCACCCGTTTGTCCCCGGCGCTAATGTCCGGCAGAAACTTTTGCACGATCAGAGGCTCGCGGCTGAACCCGGTGAAAAGCTCATGCAAAGCACTTAGATTGCGATCGGCTTCAGGCAGGAAGAAAACACCAGCACCGCCGTTGCCATAGAGCGGTTTGAGGATGACATCGCCATGCTGCGCGCGGAACGACTTGATGGTCTCTAGATCGCGCGCGATGGCGGTCGGCGGCATCAGATCCGGAAAATCAAGAATCAGGAGCTTTTCCGGATAGTTGCGCACCCAAAACGGATTGTTCACGACGAGCGTGTCCGGTGCGAGACGATCCAGGATGTGGGTCGTGGTGATGTAGAACATGTCAAAAGGTGGGTCCTGACGCAGCCAGACGACATCCATCTCGGACAAGTCGAACACCTGCTCGCCACCCAGCGTAAAGTGGTCACCCGTGACGCGGTGTACCTTGAGTGGCCAACCTCGTGCCGTCACACGACCCTGGTCATAGGCCAAACGATCTGGTGTATAGTAGCAAAGCTGATGACCGCGCTTTTGCGCCTCTTCCGCCAATCGAAACGTGCTGTCGGCGGCGATATCAATCGGGCCGATTGGGTCCATCTGAAAAGCGATCTTCATAGTCTTGGCCCCCGGCAATTTGGCAGAGCTTTGCACGCTGCGCCTTACATGGGCCAAACCTAGAGCTACTGCAAATCAGAAATGGCTGAACGCCCCTTCGCGGATCTCGATTGCACCGACTTGGTTGCAAAGCGCGAGGTCAAACCGCATGTCCGTCAATGCGCCGCTTGGCATATGTGCGAGGTACTCCTCGGCAGCCAAGTGAATGCGGCGCGCCTGTGCAACGCTCAAACGGCTTGCAGCCGCATCAAATGAGACCGCTTTCTTGACCTCAACAAAGACCAAGACCCCCGCATCCGAGAAAATCAGATCAATCTCCCCGCTCTGCCCTTGCCAGCGGTTTTCAAGAAGATTGTATCCGCGGTCCACATAGTCCCGCGCCACACCTGCCTCAGCCGCACAGCCTGAGAAATAGGCCATGGCACCCATGTCGCTCTTGCGACGCGTTACCGGATGATGCTGAGGCTTCAGATCTGATCGAATATGCGAATTCATTCAGTCTCGCTATCCTGTTCCAGAGCGTTCAACGCCAGTGCGCGCTGATAAACATCCCGCTTTTTCAGGCCGTACTTCGCTGCGATTTGATCTGCCGCATCGCGCACGCTGGCCTCCTTCAAAGCAGCCTTGATCTCGTCTTCTAGGTCAGCTTGGTTAATCTCCACTGAATCCCCGCGACCCACCAAAACAACGATCTCGCCCTTTAGGTCACGCTTTGCGACGTCTCGCGCGAGGTCCCCCAGGGTCCCTCGGAGTATTTCTTCGAATTTCTTGGTTATTTCTCGGCACAAGGCAGCCTGACGCTCTGCCCCTAACACCTCGGCGGCGTCCCGCAGCATGCCGGCCGCCCGTTTCGGCGATTCGTAGAAAATCAGCGTGCCGGGGACGGACTTGAGCCCGCCCAAGGCCGTTTTTCTCCTTCCGATCTTGGCGGGTAGGAAGCCTGCAAAGAAGAAGCTATCCGCAGGCAGGCCAGAAAGTGTCAGTGCCGTTATGGCCGCTGTTGGGCCAGGCGCAGACACCAATGGCAGACCAGCCTCGATGACCGCTCGTGTCAAATCGTAACCTGGATCAGAGATCAATGGCGTGCCCGCATCAGATGCGTAAGCCACTGACTTACCAGCATTCAGGGCCGCAATCAACTTTGGGATCGCGTGGCGTGCATTGTGATCATGCAAACTGATCAGCTTCCGATCACGCAACGCGACCCCGTGGATATCCATCAGTTTGCGCAATGTACGCGTGTCCTCAGCGGCCAAAACATCTGCTGTGGACAAGATATCTAGCGCACGCAACGTGATATCGCGCGCAGCCCCGATAGGCGTAGCGATCAGATAGAGGCCCGGCTCGAGCGTGCTTAGATCCGTGGCTTTCGGATTCCCCACTGGACCCCTCCTGCTTGATGCCTATTATCTGCGCCACGATGCGTGGGACAGTCCCGCGCTTCGACTTTGGGAGCGCCTATAAGACATGTTTGCTCAGTTCGCCCGCCTTCGCAAGGTTGCCATTTGGCTTTTGATGCTGCCG
>CAKZYL010000406.1 GCA_937884705.1 uncultured Roseovarius sp.
CCATCGAAATCATCCGTGCTTACGGCCAGCCAGACGGCTTTACCTTGACCATCTGTGGCACGCAGCGCCCCTTCTGCATGTTCAACGGATGTGACCGTTTCGATCAGCAGAATATCCGAGGCGTCTTTCACATTGGCGACGATCTCAGCATAGATTTTTTCAGCCTCCTCCGAAGGTGGAAAAATATCCGGACGATAAGAGGCATTCAGAGGGCCGAGCGATGCCGCCACGCGACCGGAACCCGCCGCGTCTCGCGCTTCACCCGCAGTGCGCATGGCCGTGCTGAGCAAGGTTTCAAAATGTTCTTCGATCCCCACGCGGCGCAGGCGATCACGTAGAACCGCATAGGTGTTTGCCGTGGCGACGGTGGCGCCGGTATCAAAGTAAGAGGCATGCACGTCGCGCACCAGATGAGGACGATCGATCATCACCTGCGTCGACCACAGGCCCGTTGGCGTGTCGCCCGATCGCTTTACCAGTTCCTGGCCAATTGAGCCGTCCAGAAGCGTGATCTCTGCCATGCTTCTCTCCCTTCCTCGTCCCCAAGTTAGGGGGATGTAGCGGAGAGGGCGCGCGCGGCCAAGAGATTACTGTTCATGAGGGTAAATCGCGGCAAACTTGTCTTTGTAAAGCGCCACCATCTCGTCTTCCGTGACACCATCGTCATAGGGCGGCGTGGTGATTTGCCTGATCTCATCGGCGGAGATGAGGACAAGGGCATTGATGCGGCCTGCAAGATCACCCCAAACCTCGCGCCACTTGCCAATCAAGCTGTCGAACTCGGCCCCCTTGGCGATAATGCGCACCGGCCCGCGCACCCGAACGCCCTTGCGCAGCCATTGGTCCACGAAGTTCACCTCCGCTATAGGCTGGTGTTTGAGGTTCGCCATTGTGTCGGGGGATCGTATCTCTGCAAAGGCGATGGTTGTGTCATCCAGCACGAGAAACGTACCCTTGGGTGACAGATGTGGGCGGCCATCAGGGGTAACAGTGGCCACAAAGCCAAGCGGAAAGCGCGCGATCACGGTCTTTGCAAAATCATCAAGCGCCATGTCAGCCCTCCTCGCCCGGTGGCAGCAACACCAGCTTGCCCGCAAAACGTTTGGACTGGAAATCTTCCTGCGCGCGGGCGATGTCTTCCAACGGGTAGGTGCCCGACACAAGCGGTCGGACCTCCCCTGAATTCACCTTTGCGATCAGGGCTGCAAAAACCTCGGGCGGTTGATAGGTACAGCCGTGGATCGTGATGTCGCGCAGATAAATGCGGCGCAGATCGGCCTCAACAATTGGCCCTCCGATCGCACCAGCCACCGCGTAGTGGCCGCCGGGCCTCAGCGCGTCAATCAAGCCGGGCCAGATGTCGCCGCCCACCACGTCAATGACGGCGTGAAACTCGTCCTCGGGCAAGGGAGAGCCTCGGTCCAGAACCTCAATCGCCCCTGCATCGCGCACCATGTCAGCCTTTGCCGACGAAGATATCCCCGTCACCCGTGCTCCCATCAAGCGGGCAAGTTGAACTGCGGCAAGCCCTACGCCCCCGGATGCCCCGGTAACCAAAACATGCTGCCCTTGCGCCACGCCGGCCCGGTGCAAAAGTCCAGCCGCAGTGCCAAAAGCTGTCGGTATCGCGGCAATCTCTGTGTTGCTCAGAGGTGAGCCGGACACGTCATAAAGATCGGCCGAGTTCACCAGGCAGTATTCTGCAAACGCGCCGTCATATTCCGATCCAAGCGCTTCAAACCCGACCGGGTTATCGTCCGTTGCGCGAGGTTGGTTGATCGGACAGGTCACCCGCTGACCTTCTTGAAAGTCGGTTACACCCTTTCCCGCCCAGACAACGCTCCCGCACAGATCGCCGCCCTGAATGCGCGGGAAATGCAGCGCTCCACTCCATCCACCTTCGACGTCATCGCCTACGGCAGCGCCTTCTCCAGTCGCGCCTGTCACTTCCGAGGCGTACCAGCCGATGCGGGTGTTAATGTCTGTGTTGTTGACCCCGGCCGCCAGAACCTTCACCAGCACTTGCCCGGGTCCAGGCTGCGGCACCGGAATATCCGTCCGCCATTCCAACGCGTCTGGCCCACCATGGCGCGTCAGGTATACGCCACACATTGTCTCTGGCAGGGTCATGCAGGGATCCTCTCAGCGCGCTGTTTGATCGATGTCTTTCAACCCCAACAGAACGGCCGCGCCAAGCATTAATGTCCCCGACACGCGATTGACCCATTGATGCGTCATTGATTTGAACCGGCCAATAGTCCGACGCGCGGTCCAGCCCCACAGCACCAGAATGACGCCATCCACCAAGAGATAGGTCACGCCAAGGATCAAAAGCTGTGGCCAAACTGGTTGGGCCGTGTCGATGAACTGTGGAAAAAGCGCGCCAAAAAATACGACAGCGTATGGATTGGCCATAGACGTGACAAAACCCTGACGAAAGAGATGCCCGCCTGCAGGTGTCGGAGCATCAGCCTGTTCCCGCGAAAAGATCAGCTTCAACCCGATCCAGGCGAGATACGCCACACCGAGCCATTTGATGATCCAGAGCGCATCTGCTGATGTCGCGACCACGGCCGTGAGCCCAAAGGCAGCAAGCGTCATCTGGATGGAGTTCGCTGAAAGATCGCCCACCACCGTCGCCAAACTGCGTCGCAACCCGTGGCGCAGGGAATTTGAGATGATCAGAAGTTGGCTTGTGTCTGGCGGCGTCACAAAGAACGCCGCCAGGACACCAAGATAAATGAGATACGTCTCAACGCTCACGCGCGGATACGCTCATTGTTTGGATCCCACATGGGTGCATCGGGCTGAACAGTCGCCCTGCACTTCTCGCCATAGATCTCAACCTCGAGCTCCTGACCTTCGGCGCAAAGATCCGTGCGCACCACGCCCAGCGCGACAGAGGCATCGACACGATACCCCCAAGCGCCACTCGTAGTTTCGCCAACCACTTCGCCATTGTGCCAGATCGTCGACATGTAGGGTGCATCGGCCTCACCCGCGTCGATTTTGAGCGTGACAAAGGCCTTCTTCCGGCCTTGCTGCTTTTCGTTCATCAACGCGGTTTTACCCTTGAAATCATGCGGTTTGTCGAATTTCACAAACCGCTCCAGACCCGCTTCCAGCAAAGAGTAATCTGTCGACAGATCGCCCTTCCACGCGCGGTAGCCTTTCTCGATGCGCAAAGAATTCAGCGCATACATGCCGAAGGGTTTTGCACCTGCCGCCAGGATCGCCTCGTAAATTGCAGGCATGTCCTCATTGGCCGCATGGACTTCCCAACCAAGCTCACCGGTAAAGCTCACCCGGATGAGGAAGGCATCGCGACCAGCGACCTTGCAGTGCTGATGGGTGAGCCATCCCGTCGAGAGATCGGCATCCGTGAGGGGTGACAGCACATCGCGCGATGTCGGACCGGCAACCAGAAGCGCGGTGCGCTCGGTCGTGGTCTCTTTCACAGTCACGCCTTCGGGCACATTGTTGCGAATGAGATCGCCATCATGCCACTGGGCAGATGCGGCGGTGATCAGAACAAAACTGTCATCGGCCAGGCGGATGCAGGAGAACTCAGTCACGATCCGACCGCGTTTGTCAGCGACGTAGACCAGGTTGATGCGCCCCACCTTGGGCAGGCCCCCGGTGACGAAACCACGCAGCCATTCATCCGCACCTTCGCCCTGGATCCAGAAGCGAGAGAAGCCAGGAAGATCGAGCACGCCGCAGGCATCGCGCACCGCTTCACATTCTTCGCGGATGCGCGGCTCCCAAGGGCCGGCGCGGAGCCAGGTGTGCGTGCTTTCCTCAGAGATGTCATCGCCGGGCTTGGCGAACCAATTGGCGCGTTCCCAGCCGTTATAGGCCCCCATCACGCCGCCCAATTCGCGAATTTTGGCGTCGTTCGGGCTCAGCTTTTTGTCCCGGCCAGCGGGCCATTCATGATAGGGGAAGTGCATGGCATATTCGTTGCCGTAAACTTCCATGCCCTTCTGGTTGCAGTAATCCTGATCGGTGTAATCGGTATAGCGGCGGGGATCGACGCTCCACATATCCCACTCGGTCATGCCCTCAGTAATCCATTCGGCGAGCACCTTGCCCGCGCCACCGCCCTGCGCGATGCCAAAGGTAAAGACACAAGCCTCAAACGCGTTCTTCACGCCGGGCATCGGGCCGATGAGCGGCAACCCGTCGGGGGCATATGGAATGGGGCCGTTGATAATGCGCTCGATCCCGGCAGATCCAGCAAGCGGCACGCGCTCCATGGCGTCGGCCACGATGTCCTCAATGCGGTCGAGATCATCGGGGTAGAGCTGGAAGCTGAAGTCATACGGCATCTTGTCGTCGTCAGACATCCAATGGCCCTTACAGTTGGGCTCGTATGGGCCGATGTTGAAGCCATTCTTCTCCTGGCGCAGGTAGTAGGAGATGTCCACGTCGCGGATGAGAGGCAGCTTGCCCCCATGTTCCTTGGACCATGCCTCAACCTCCGGCACCTGGCTTGTCAACACGTATTGATGGCTCATCACCATCATCGGCACCGTGCGCCCGCCATAGGGCTTGAACCATTCGCCGACCTGTTGGGCATAGTAACCTGCGGCGTTCACGACATACTCGCAGGCAATGTCGCCCTTCTCGGAATGCACGATCCAGCTGCCGTCCGGTTTTTGTGTGACGCCTGTGACAGGGCAGAAACGGATGATCTGTGCCCCCATTTCGCGCGCGCCCTTCGCAAAGGCCTGGGTCAATTGCGCGGGGTCTATATCTCCATCTGTCGGATCCCAAAGCGCGCCGGCCATGTCGTGGGTTTCTAAGAACGGATACTTTGCCCTGGCTTCTTCCGGCGTCATGATCGCCATATCGATACCTTGGTAGCGGCCCATTGAACAGGCGCGCTCAAACTCCTGCATGCGCTCTTTGCTGTGCGCGATGCGGATCGATCCGGTCTGGTGGTAGTTCATCGGGTAATCGACCTCGTCACCGAGGCGCGAGTAGAGCTCGGTCGAGTACCGCTGCATGTTCATGATCGACCAGCTCGTGGAGAAGGTCGGGCAGTTGCCAGCAGCGTGCCAGGTAGAACCGGCGGTGAGTTCGTTCTTTTCTAGAAGGACGCAATCGGTCCAGCCAGCCTTGGCCAAGTGATAAAGGCTCGAGGTGCCAACGGCGCCGCCGCCGATGATGACGACCCGTGCGGTAGAGGGTAGATCAGCCATTTTGAGTGTCTCCTGTCAGATCGCGCTTGCCCGTTGGGGCAAGGATTTGGGTTTGATGAGGGTAGGTTTGGGACATGTCAGCGATCCCAGACCAAGCGGGCCGCAAGGCCGGCAAACATGACCGCCGAAAAACGGTTGAGAAAACGCGCCCGGGATTTGAGCACGTTGGTGAAAACTCCCGCGAGCGCCCCCAGGTTAAGGGCGAAGGCAAACCCGACCCCTGCGAAAATGCCGCCCAGAAAGAGGATTTGCATCCAAATGGGGCCGATGGCGGGATCGGTGAATTGTGGAATAAAGGCAAATATAAAGAGCGCCGTTTTGGGGTTGAGCAAGTTGGTAATGAACCCCCGACGCACGGCCACCCAGAGGGAAGGCGCAGCTTTGCCCTGGCCGATCTCACCGGTGCTGCGCCACGCCTGTACAGCGAGGTAAATGAGGTAAGCCGCGCCCACGTACCTGATCACATCATAAGCCAGAGGAAAGGCGATCAACAGCGCTGACAACCCTGCGGACGCCATGGCGATATGGATCAAGATGCCCAAGTTTACGCCGACAGCCGCGGCCATGCCGACGCGGGGCCCACCGCTGATGCCGCTGGCAGAAATGAATACGAAATCTGCACCCGGCGTCAGATTGAGAAGCAAACCTGCACCAATGAAGGCAAGAAGTAGCGTTGGGTCAAACCCTGTGACAACGTCCCAGATCATCTCAGGCCCTTCCCGGCAGGGATGTGCTGCCCAAGGCGACGCC
>CAKZYL010000407.1 GCA_937884705.1 uncultured Roseovarius sp.
GCTATGGCGCTCCTCTCAGGTCAGGGTTGGATGGAGCCTCAGGGTTTTGACGTGCCTGCAGGTTTTGCGAAAAACAAGAAACCGGGGCGGCGGGAGTATCTGCGCGCGCGTATGCGCAAGGGCCGCGCAGAGGTGTTCAAGTCCGAAGGGTCTGGCCGGATCAGCGGGCTCAGCTGGGCGGAAGGCCTCGTGGAACTGCCCGACGGCGAGCTAGAAATCACCGAAGGGAGCCCGGTGCGGTTCATTCCGTTTGGGAGTTTTCTCTAAGTCGTCTTGCGCAAGCACGCCATGTAGAAGCCATCCATGCCGCCATGCTCGGGCCAGTAATCCGGGCGCAAACGCAAACCGCCTTCCTCGGTGATCCAAGTGTCGTCTACTCCGGGCAGGTTGAGAGCGGAACGATCCACGCTGAGGTCGGGATGCCGGGCGAGCGCCTCTTCCACCTGCACTTCACCTTCATCGGGCAATAGCGAACACGTGCATAAGACCAGCCGCCCACCCGGCTTCAGAAGGCTGACAGCATGATCCAACATCGCCGCCTGCAGGCCGATCAATTCATTGAACTCAGAGCCATCCTTGGCGAAGGGCAGATCGGGGTGGCGGCGGATTGTCCCTGTGGCAGAACAGGGGGCATCCAGCAAGATCGCGTCATACGCCCCGGAATGGGTCAAAGCATCGCCGATCACGCACTCCGCGGTGAGTTGCGCCCTCTTCAGATTTTCACGCACGCGCTCCATGCGGCGTTCAGAAACATCAAGCGCTGTCACATCCGCACCGGCCGCCGCCAATTGTAACGTTTTGCCACCCGGCGCCGCGCAGAGATCTAGAATGGCCTCGCCTTTTTGAGGTGCCAAAACCTGAACTGGAAGGGCTGCGGCAGCATCCTGGATCCACCAGGCGCCGTCGTCATAGCCCGGCAAGGCGGAAATCTGGCCGGGCGCCTCAAGCCGAATAGAGCCTGTGGGGAGAAGCGATCCTTGAAGCTTTTCGGCCCATCCGGATGCATCTTCTTTTACGGTAATGTCGAGTGCCGCTCCTTGAAAATGCGCCTTTTCCATGCCGGAAACAGCGCCTGCGCCCCAAGCGCTGACCAGTGGGCCGCGCAGCCAGGCCGGCAGTCGTGGAATGCGCAGGTCCTTCCACGGCCCAACGCCTTCCTCAGCCACGCGCCGCAGAACGGCGTTGATCATGCCCTTCAGCTGACGATTGCGCGGATGGGACCCGGCCAGCGCCACCATGTCGCCCACCACACCATGCGCCGCGCCGCCATGGCATAGCTCCACCGTGCCGAGCCGGAGAATATTGCGGACATTGAGCGCGGGGCGTTTGCGCAGATAGCGATCCAGTAGCCGATCAGCCCGCTCCAGACCGCGCAACACGTCCGTCGTCAGGCGCTGCGCCCGCGCGCGATCTTGTGGGGTCAGTCGATCCAGGGCGCCTTTGTCGATCATATCTGACAATTGCCGGTGATCGATGAGCACGCCGTTCAAGAGATACAAAGCGGCCTTACGGGCAGGCGCGGCAGTTTCACTCATCAACTCTTCCTTGGATCAGGCTTGGCCTCGGCTCAGGCGCGGCATATATCAAGGCTAAGCTGATGAAGAAAGGCTCCACAATGGATAACAGTCGCAAAGACTTGCCACCTGCTGCGCAACGGGCCTTGGCTGAGGCCGAAGAGCGTCGCAAGGAAGCCGATAAAATTGAACGGCCCAAGGAACTGGGCGGGCGAAAAGGCCCTGAACCAGTTCGTTATGGAGATTGGGAAAAAGGCGGATTGGCGATCGATTTCTGATCGCCAGATGTTTGCCGTCGTTCAGAGCGTGCGATCAGCCGCCTTTCAACTGCAGATCAGCAAATTGGCCATTGCCGCGATCTGAAATGAACCGAATGGTTCGGCCCTGCAGCTTGACCATCTGGCAATTTGCGCCCAGGTCGCGCGCGCCCCAGTAAAGATCACGGCAGAAATATCCACCCTGCCAGCGCCACGCGCCGGTGACAGCGCGGCCGAAGGCGCGTCCGTCGATGCGCCCATCAGATGTCACCACAAGATTGATCCCAAACCGCGTGAGTTCGCGACCGTTCATCAAGGATGTGAACGTGTCTTTGTTTTGGATTTGCTTAAACCCATCCGCATGTGCCGGCATGATCAGAAGCAGCGTTGCGAGTGTGAGCGAAAGAAAGCGCATTGTGGTGTACCCCGTCTAATTGGGAGGGATACGTAGGAACGCCGCGAATGGTTCAAATTTAATGGATGACGTCTAGGCGGATTTCAGCCCAAGCACATCGAGCATATCATACTCGCCCGGCTTCTTGCCTTGGCCCCAGAGCGCGGCCTTCAGGGCACCGCGCGCAAACACGGCCCTGTCGGACGCAACATGGCGCAGAGTGATGCGCTCTCCCGCGGCTGCGAAGAGCACATCATGCTCGCCTACGATGTCGCCACCGCGAATGGCATGAAACCCGATCTTGCCGTGCTCTCGCGCCCCGGTGATGCCATCACGGGCCCTGTCTGACGCGCTGTCCAAAGAGACGCCGCGCCCATCAGCGGCCGCCTGACCCAGCATCAGAGCGGTGCCGGACGGGGCATCGACCTTTTGGTTGTGATGCGCCTCGATAACTTCAATGTCGTAATCCTCATCCAGGGCGGCAGCCACCTGGCGGGTGAGTTGCACCAGCAGGTTCACGCCAAGGCTCATATTGCCGGCCCGCACGATGGTCGCGTGTCGTGCGGCCGCCTTGATCTTTTTGAGGTCATCGTCGGTCATGCCCGTCGTGCCGATCACATGAACGCAGCGTGCTTGCGCGGCAAGCCCGGCATATTCCACCGTCGCGGCGGGCGCGGTGAAATCAAGGATACCGTGGGCTTTGGCGATCACCTCCAGAGGGTCATCGCTCACTTTGACCCCCAAGGGGGCGCCACCCATCGCCTCGCCCAGATCCTGCCCAATCCACGGGTGCCCCGGAGCTTCCAAAGCACCCACCAATATCGCGCGATCTGACGCGGTCACCGTGTTGATCAGCATCTGGCCCATCCGGCCGGATGCCCCCGTGACGGCGAGCCCAGGTAGGTCTGTCATCTTTGCTATCC
>CAKZYL010000408.1 GCA_937884705.1 uncultured Roseovarius sp.
TTCTACGAGAACAACCAGGACAAGCTGAAAGTCGCGACAATGGGCGGTGTTGCACCTTCCACCGAGACAATCGCGTCCGGCGTCTACCCGGTGTCGCGTCCGCTCTTCTTTTACATAAAGAAAGCGCATATTGGCGTTATCCCTGGCCTAAAAGAATACGCACAGTTCTTCACAGCTAACGAAATCGCAGGTCCTGGCGGCCCTCTGGCCACCTACGGCTTGGTTTCTGATCCAGAGTTGGCGGACACACAATCGGCCATCGCTGGTGAGAAAACCATGGGCTCAGGCTCCTGATTGAACGCTTAAGATATCTTCCTGAGGGCGGCCTGTAGGCCGCCCTTGGGGTCACTTAAAAACGCATCTGAAACACATCAGCTGCACATCAAAAAAGGGACCGCATTCGTCTTTCCAAAACGTGGCTTCGGCGGAAATGCGGCTCAAACGAACAAAGCTCTCGGGGGACGCATGCCTTTGTTCTGGCTTATCTTGGTGGTTCTGGGGATGTCCGCCATAGGCTTTGTTCTTGGTCGGCAACGGGCTTTGGCCAGCGCCGGAGGCGAAAGCAGAGATCTCCATTCCCTGCCAAATTACTACGGTTGGAATGTCGCTTTGAAAGCCGTGGTTCCGGCCTTTTTGCTCCTTATTTTATGGCTCATCGCTCAGCCACTTTACGTCGGCAGCAGTGTGTCTGCGACATTGCCTGACAGTGCCGTCCCAGAGGGATCGACCCGAGGATTGGTCATGGCGGAGGTGCGTCGCACGGCGGAGGGCCTCGACAACGCTGTCGAGCAGGGGCTGTTAGACGATGATTTCGCCACAAACGCACGGGCAGACTTCACAGACGTGACACAGCGCCTGAAAGACGCCGGGCAAATCGTGACGGCCCAGATCACACAACCGGTTTTGCGGGCCGCCCAGTCATACCGGGTGATGAACGCAAGCGGCTCGTTCTATATGATGATCGCTGTTTTGCTGATCGCTGCTGCGGGTTTTTTCTTCGCCGTGCGAGAGACCAATGCAGAGTTCCGCGCCCGGAATGTTGTGGAGAACGGCATACGCGCGCTGCTGATCGGGGCCGCCTCGATCGCCATCCTGACAACCATCGGCATCGTCTTGTCACTTGTCTTCAATACCTACGAATTCTTCACCCTTTATCCTGCGTCGGAATTCTTCACCAATCTGACCTGGGCCCCTAGCTTTTCCGGCCGGGGCGGGGGATCTGATCTTGGGATCATTCCTCTGCTATGGGGCACGCTTTACATCTCGATCGTGGCCCTCGCCGTCGCCGTGCCGATCGGGCTGTTCGCAGCAATTTACCTCTCCGAATACGCATCGCCTAAAGTGCGCGCCATTGCCAAGCCAATGCTTGAGGTGCTCGCCGGTATCCCGACCATCGTCTACGGTCTTTTTGCCCTGCTGACGGTCGGCCCGCTGCTCGTCAGCGTTTTTGGTGACGATGGCCTGGGCTGGATGCAATCCGGAACCGCTGTGATGACCGCTGGTTTGGTGATGGGCATCATGCTCATCCCTTTTGTCAGCTCTCTTTCTGACGATATCATCAACGCCGTGCCTCAAGCGATGCGGGACGGATCCTACGGGTTAGGCGCAACCAAGTCCGAAACGATCAAGCAAGTTGTTTTGCCGGCCGCTTTGCCGGGGATCGTCGGAGCCATCTTGCTGGCAGCGTCACGGGCGATTGGTGAGACGATGATTGTTGTACTTGGGGCAGGGGCCGCGGCCAAGCTGTCGCTTAATCCCTTCGAAGCCATGACAACTGTTACCGCCAAGATCGTCAGCCAGCTGACAGGCGACGCGGATTTTGCGTCGCCAGAAGCTCTGGTCGCCTTCGCGCTTGGTATGAGCCTTTTCATCATCACGCTCGGGCTGAACGTCTTCGCCCTCTACATCGTGCGCAAATACCGGGAGCAGTACGAATGACCGACATGCCCATGGAAGATGCTCCTGTACGTGGCTCTCTGACCCAGGTCGATGCGCGCACCAAGAAGCGGAACGCAGCAGAGAAGCGGTTCAAGGCTTACGGCATTGGCGCTATATTAATCGGCGTTGCCTTCCTAATCGTCCTTGCCATCTCGATCGTCCGCTCCGGCGCGCCCGCCTTCACGCACACGGTTATGGACGTGGAGTTCACCGTCACGCAGGAGGAGTTTGACGCGGCTGAAGGCGAACTCTTCAAGACAAAAGCCTATTCTAACCTCTTCATCAGCAAACTGGCTGCTCAGTTGGAAGAAAAAGGTCTTGAGATCGAGATCGAGGAAGCCGCGATTGAGCGTCTACTGGGCAAGGTCGGTGCCGATATTCGCGAGTTTTATCGAGAGAATCCAAATGCGCTCGGAACGCCTCAGCGCTTTGAGCTCTCGGCGTCTTCCCGTGTCGACGGCTATTTCAACGGTCGCGTGACCCGTGACACCCTGGTCGAGAGCCGCTTTCTTATGCTCGCGGATCTGGATCTGGTGGACGTGCTGCATGAGGCCGGGATCATCAAGGGCGCGTTCAACTGGAACTTCATCACGGGCGCAGATTCTGGCGTAGACAACCCAGGCGGGGCAGGGATTGGCGCCTCGGTGATTGGGTCGTTCTTCATGATGCTGGTCGTTCTGTTTTTGTCCTTGCCAATAGGTGTTGCCGCGTCGATTTACCTGGAAGAGTTCGCACCCAAGAACCGGTTTACGGACCTTATTGAGGTCAACATCTCCAATCTCGCCGCTGTACCGTCCATCGTGTTCGGAATTCTTGGCCTGGCCGTGTTCATTCAGTTCATGCACCTGCCGCAGTCGGCGCCTCTTGTGGGTGGATTGGTTCTGACCCTGATGACACTGCCCACGATCATTATCTCAACGCGCGCCAGCTTGCGCGCGGTGCCCCCATCGATCAGGGATGCAGCGCTCGGCGTCGGGGCTTCCAAGATGCAGGCGGTGTTCCATCATGTGCTGCCGCTCGCGATGCCGGGGATCCTGACGGGGACGATCATCGGATTGGCGCAGGCCTTGGGCGAAACGGCGCCGCTTCTTCTCATTGGCATGGTAGGGTTTGTGGCCAGAGGGTACCCTGAGGGGGTAGTGGCCGGTTTCACGGATCCGAATTCTGCCATGCCCGCACAGATCTACACTTGGGCTGCGCGGGCGGACGCTTCCTTTTACGACAAGGCCTGGGGTGGTATCATCATCCTGCTGATCTTCCTGCTATCCATGAACATCTTAGCCATCATTTTGCGTCGTCGATTTGAGCGTCGCTGGTAAACAAGGACTGATACTATGTACGATGTACCAACGACGGAGCGTGGCGTGATCAGTAACCAAGTAAAGTTCGAAGCGAAGAACGTGCAGGTCTTTTACGGCGATACACATGCGATCAAGGACGTGGATGTCGAGATCGCCGATAAAACTGTGACAGCGTTCATCGGGCCTTCAGGCTGCGGCAAATCCACATTCCTGCGCTGCCTCAACCGGATGAACGACACGATTGATATCTGCCGCGTAGAAGGCAAAATCAGCCTCGATGGCGATGACATCTATGACAAACGTGTCGACCCTGTTCAGTTGCGCGCAAAAGTCGGGATGGTTTTCCAGAAACCCAATCCATTTCCTAAATCAATCTACGACAATGTCGCCTATGGGCCGCGCATTCACGGACTGGCCAAGAACAAGGCCGAGCTCGATGATCTCGTAGAAAAATCCCTGCGTCGTGGTGCGATCTGGGATGAAGTGAAGGATCGCCTGGATTCACCTGGCACTGGATTGTCCGGTGGTCAACAACAGCGGCTTTGCATTGCGCGTGCCGTCGCGACGGAGCCTGAGGTCCTTTTGATGGATGAGCCCTGCTCGGCGCTTGATCCGATCGCAACCAGCCAGGTGGAAGAACTGATTGACGAGCTTCGGGCCAATTTCTCGGTCGTGATCGTCACACACTCCATGCAACAGGCGGCTCGTGTCAGCCAAAAGACGGCCTTTTTCCATCTCGGCAATCTGGTGGAATTCGGAGAAACAAGCCAGATTTTCACGAACCCCATCGACGAACGCACTGAAAGCTACATCACTGGTCGTATTGGCTAAGGAATAGACCCATGGACGATACACATATCGCATCGGCTTTTGACCGAGATCTTGAAGCGCTCCAGGCGCAAATCATGAAGATGGGCGGCCTTGTAGAAGACGCCATATTGAAAGCGGCCACATCGCTTGAAAAGCGCGATGAAGAAATGGCTGAAGAGGTCACACGCGCGGATGCGGCCATAGATCAACTGGAAGAGTTGATAAACACAGAGGTGGCGCGCGTCATTGCTATGCGGCAACCCATCGCCGTTGATCTGCGCATTATCCTCACCGCGCTCAAAGTGTCTTCAAACCTGGAACGCATTGGCGACTATGCCAAGAACATGGCCAAACGCACCACCGTGCTGGCGGGCATGCAACAGGTCAACGGTTCGGCCGCCTCTATCCGACGCATGGCCAAGGAAGTGGAACGCATGCTCAAGGACGCGCTGGATGCCTATATTCAGCGGGATGTCGACTTGGCCCATGATGTGATCCTGCGAGACGCGGACGTCGATCAGATGTACAACGCGCTGTTTCGCGAATTCCTGACCTTTATGATGGAGGATCCGCGCAACATCACCGCGTGCATGCACCTCCATTTTATCGCCAAAAACACCGAGCGTATGGGTGATCATGTCACGAATATCGCCGAGCAGGTGGTCTATTTGGTAACCGGAGAGACGCCGGATGAAAAACGCCCAAAAGAAGATCAAACCTCTGTCGATGCAGATATCACATCTCTCTGATCATCCAGGCGGAAAGGGAAACTCGATGGCGCGTGAACAACCTACAGTGTTGGTTGTTGAAGATGAACCGGCACAGCGAGAGGTCTTGGCCTACAATCTCGAAGCGGACGGGTTTCGCGTCAGCCATGCGGAAAACGGGGAAGAGGCCCTGCTGCTGGCAGATGAGGTTGGCCCGGATATCATCCTGCTGGATTGGATGTTGCCCAATGTATCCGGGATCGAAGTGTGCCGGCAATTGAAGAGCCGCTCTTCGACACGGGGCGTTCCCATCATCATGATCTCGGCCCGCTCCGAAGAGGTTGACCGGGTGCGCGGCCTAGAGACCGGTGCCGATGATTATGTGATCAAACCCTATTCGGTGGTGGAGTTGATGGCCCGCGTGCGCGCGCAACTGCGCCGGTCGAGACCCTCTGCAATGGGCGAGACATTGGAATATGGTGACATCATTCTGGATGCAGAAACCCACCGCGTCACGCGGGATGGCAAGGGTTTGAAATTGGGTCCGACAGAGTTTCGTCTGCTCTCTACCTTCATGGAAAAGCCCGGCCGGGTTTGGAGCCGAGAGGCCTTGCTCGACCGTGTCTGGGGCCG
>CAKZYL010000409.1 GCA_937884705.1 uncultured Roseovarius sp.
AGCGTCGTGGAGTTGCCCGGCCCGCCGCCTGTCAGCGTGAAGGGCTCCGTGTAGATGTTGAAGCTGTCCATGAAGCGCAGGAGCACGGCGATGGTCAGAACCGTCTTCATCTTGGGCAGTTGGATATATCGGAAGACTGCCCAGTTGGACGCGCCATCGATCTTGGCGGCCTGGTAATAGGCATCCGGGATCGCCACGAGACCGGCATAACACAAGAGCACGACGAGCGACGTCCAATGCCAGACATCCATCACGATGATGGTGACCCATGCCGCGACTGGGCTTGTCGTCATGTTGTAGTCTATGCCCAGCCCGTTGTTCAGCACCCAGCCCAGAAGGCCGATATCGGGCAGCGTGAAGATGTTCCACATGGCGCCGACCACGTTCCAAGGAATGAGCAGAGGCAGCGCCATAAGCACCAGACACACCGGCACCCAAGGCCCCTTGCGCGGCATGGCAAGCGCAATGGCGATGCCGAGAGGCACCTCGATAATCAGGATGGTGAAGGTGAAGAGAAGCTGTCGGCCAAGAGCTGCATGGAACCGTTCAGAGCGCAGGATCTCTTCGAACCAACGCAGACCGGCCCAGAAAAACTGATTGTTGCCAAAGGTTTCCTGCACCGAGTAGTTGACCACCGTCATCAGCGGCACAAGCGCGTTGAACGCCACCAATACGAGCACGGGCAGAACGAAAAGCCAGGCGCGTGGGTTTTCAGACTTCATGGCTGAGCCTCCTCACTGGCAATCCAGCCATCCGCGTAAAGCCGGGTCTGGCGGGGATCCATCTGCAGCTTCACCTCCGCCCCGCGCTCTGGCACGGCGCCATCCACAATGGCGTTGATCACAGTGTCGCCAGCCATCGCCTCAACCACCACGTGCCGGCCCAGATCGGCCACCTTGCGCACCGTGGCGGAGATACCGTCATCGGCAAGGTGCACATATTCCGGCCGCACGCCGATTTCCGTGCGTCCGTCTGATCGGGAGATGGCGCCCTCCAGTTCCAGCGCTTGCCCTTGGAAGCTGGCCAGCCCGCCGGAGACATCGCAAGGCAGCACGTTCATACCGGGCGAGCCGATGAAGTGGCCCACGAAGGTATGGCGCGGGCGCTCGAACAGCTCCACCGGCGTACCGATCTGGACGATCTCGCCGTCCTGCATCACAACGACCTTGTCGGCAAAGGTCAGCGCCTCGGTCTGGTCATGGGTCACATAGATCATCGTCACCGCGATCTTCTGATGCAGCTCTTTCAGCTTTGAGCGAAGCTTCCACTTCAGCTCCGGGTCGATCACGGTCAGCGGCTCATCAAACATAATGACGTTCACATCGTCCCGCACCAAACCACGACCCATTGAGATCTTTTGCTTGTTGTCAGGCGTGAGATGCGACGCGCGCGTCTCCAGCCGATCTTCCAACTCAAGCATCGTCGCGATCTCGCGCACGCGGGCATCCACGCGGGCCTCATCCACACACCGGTTGCGCAACGGGAAGGCAAGATTGTTGTAAACGCTCATCGTGTCGTAAATCACCGGGAACTGGAACACCTGGGCGATGTTGCGCTGATCGGGGGGCAGGTTTGTCACGTCCTCCCCGTCAAAGAGCACCCGCCCGTCGCTTGGCGTCAAGAGACCCGAGATGATGTTCAAAAGCGTGGATTTTCCGCAGCCGGATGGGCCCAGCAACGCATAGGCCCCGCCGTCGCGCCAACTCAGGTCGATCTCCTTGAGCGCATAATCCGACGGCTGGGATGGGGCGGGCATGTACGAGTGCCGCAGCTTATCAAGCGTGATTTTAGCCATGCGCGCCACCCGTCCCGGCGAGGTTGCCAGACCCATCGAAATAGTAACAGGCGCTGGGGATCATGTGGAAATCGTGGCTCTCGCCTATTCGGTAGGGGTGCGTTCCCGGCGAGAGGGAAACCCAGCTTTGCGCGCCCAATTCGAAATGCGCAACGCTTTCTGATCCGCTGAGTTCCGTGATCTCAACAGTTCCGTCGATCTGGATCGACGCGCCGTCGGGCTTGGTTGGCAAAATGTGATGCGGACGGATGCCGACTGTGTACTGGCCGTCTGCAAGCTGCGCGGCCGACCCCTCAACGGGCCAAGAAAGAGCGGCGAGATGCATCTCACTGCCTCGTTTCTCGACAGGGGCGAGGTTCATGGGCGGGTCGGAGAAGACGCGCGCGGATGTCAGGTCAGACGGCGCGCGATAGATCTCAGGTGTCGGCCCGAACTGTGTGACGCGACCTGCATGCAAGAGCGCGGTATGCCCGCCCAGCATCAGCGCCTCCGTGGGCTCCGATGTTGCGTAGACCACGACAGTGCCGCGTTCGCCCAGGATCTCCGGCAATTGATCGCGAAGCTCTTCGCGGAGTTTGTAGTCGAGGTTGGCGAGCGGCTCATCGAGGAAGATGGCCTTCGATTCCTTCACAATCGCCCGCGCCAGGGCGCAGCGCTGCTGCTGCCCGCCGGACAGCTCTTGCGGCTTACGATCCAGCATTGGGCCGAGCTGCAAGACATCAGCCGCCTCTCGTACGCGACGGTCAATGTCGGAAACTTTCGCTACGCGCAGCGGCGAGGCGATGTTTTCGTAAACGGTCATGTGCGGGTAGTTGATGAAAAACTGGTGGACCAAGGCGATGTTGCGCTTTTGCGGGTTCACGCCGGTCACGTTTTGCCCATCGACCCAGATCTCACCGCTCGTCGGGCGCTCAAGGCCCGCCATCAACTTGATCAGTGTCGATTTCCCCGCGTTTGTCGCGCCCAGCAAAATGTTGAACCCACCAGGTTCGAACACAAGTGACGTCTCATAGATGTGCCGATCCGCGCCCACATTCTTTGTCACTTGTTTCAACTCAAGCGCCATGGCGTCTGCTTTCAGCTGTCGGGGAACGTGTGAAAAGAGGGGCGCCCCGAAGAGCGCCCCATCCAGGGAGAAGACCTACTGCGACCAGCGGGCCACGATATCCTCGTATTTGACGGTCTCGCCTTGCGGCTTCTCGTTGTCGAGCTTCGCCTTAGGCGCGCCCGGCTGACTTAGCCAGTAATCGGCGGTTTGCTCCTCATTGAGGCGCGGACCACAGCCACCGTAGACATTGGCGGCCTCATCGGCGGCCTGCATGCGAGACATGGTCAGATCCATCTCCTCGGCCAAACGGTCCATCGCTTCCTGCGGAGAGAACGCGCCGGAGTTCACATCACCGATCTGCTGCCACCAGATCTGCGCGAGCTTTGGATAGTCCGGCACGTTGATGCCCGTGGGCGACCACGCCGTGCGATCCGGAGACCGGTAGAATTCAACCAGGCCACCCAGTTTCGGCGCACGCTCGGTAAAGCTTTCGTGGTTCACCGTGCTGTTGCGAATGAAGGTCAGGCCGACATGCGACTTGCGCGCGTCAACCGTCTTCGAGGTCACGAACTGCGCGTAGAGCCACGCCGCCTGAGCACGATCAGAGGGGGTTGAATTCAGGAAGGTCCAAGACCCCGCATCCTGATAGCCAACCTTCTGACCTTTGGTCCAGTAGGGGCCGTGCGGGCTCGGGGCCATCCGCCAAAGCGGCGCGCCATCGGCATCCACCGTGTTGTTGCCGTCTTCCTGCGATTTCACCATGTCGGCAGTGAAGGCCGTGTACCAAAAGATCTGCTGGGCCACGTTGCCCTGAGACAGCGCAGGCAGCGACTGATAGAAGTCATAGCTTGCAGCGGCAGGTGGCGCATACTGGCGCAGCCATTCATCCCACTTGCGGATCGCATAAACCGCCGCAGGGCCGTTGGCGGCACCACCACGGGTCACAGATGCGCCCGATGGATTGCAAGAGCCCGCTTCCATACGGATGCCCCACTCGTCCACCGGGATGCCGTTCGGCTCGCCCACGTCACCAGCGCCCGCCATGGACAGCCAGGCATCGGTCATCCGCCAGCCAAGGTCCGGCGCGCGCTTGCCATAGTCCATGTGGCCGTAAACGGTGGTGCCATCGATCTCTTTGACATGCACGCTGAAGAACTCGGCGATATCTTCGTAGGCCGACCAATTGATCGGCACGCCCAGATCATAGCCGTAGATCTCTTTGAACTGCGCCTGCAGATCTTCGCGATCGAACCAGTCTTTGCGGAACCAGTAGAGGTTGGCGAATTGCTGATCCGGCAGCTGGTAAAGCTTGCCATCCGGGCCCGTTGTGAAGGACGCGCCGATAAAGTCATCCAGATCGAGACCCGGGTTCGTTGTGCCAGCCCAATCGCCCGCCATCATGTCGCTGAGATTGTAGGCCAGCTGCAGCCGCGCATGCGTGCCGATGAGGTCGGAGTCGTTGACGTACCCGTCATAGAGGTTGCGCTGCGTTTGCATCTGGGTCTGGACGGCCTGAACGACCTCACCTTCGCCCAAGAGCTGGTGGTTCACCTTGATGCCCGTGATATCTTCGAAGGCTTTGGTCAGGACCTCTGACTCATAGCTATGCGTCGGGATCGTCTCAGAGAGAACGTTGATCTCCATCCCGGCATAGGGGGCTGCGGCATCAATGAACCACTGCATCTCTGCTTTTTGCTCATCAACCGACAGGGCTGATGGCTGGAATTCTTCGTCAATCCACTTTTCGGCGGCGGCCATATCCGCTTGCGCCGTGCTGCCACTCACAATGACAGCCGTCAGCGCCACAGCGCCGAGCAAATGCTTTCGCATGTTCTCCTCCCGAGTGTTCCCTGCGCCGTTCTGGCGCTGCGGTGATCTTGTGTTTAAGATAAAACGAAAGTCAAACGAAAATCTTTCTTTTCGTTTTTCGCCGCTGCGAGTAGGGTTTACGACAGGGAGAGGCCACTTTCATGCGCATGGATGAGCGACAAGCAGCGATTCTGAATATTCTAAAAGGCGAAGCTAGCGTTGAAGTTGAAGCGCTTTCCGCGCGCTTTGACGTGACGACTCAAACGATTCGCCAGGACCTGCGTGATCTGGACGACCGCGGACTGCTCCGGCGCACCCATGGGGGGGCTCGTAGGCTCGCCCAATTGGCCGGGCGCGCTTACGCCGATCGGCGTGGGTTTCGCGGCCAGGAAAAGCGCGCCATCGGAGAGCTTGCCGCCTCTCTCATTCCTGACAATTGCTCTTTGACACTGAACATCGGGACGACCACAGAACAGGTGGCCCGCGCCCTTGAGAGCCATCATGACATCATGGTTATATCTAACAATATCAATATTGTAACGATGCTTTCAGGCACCATGGGCAAAGAGCTCGTGATCGTTGGCGGTAAGGTTCGGCAAAGCGATGGCGCCGTCGTGGGTGAGGACGCTGTCGAGTTCATCAATCGCTTCAAGGTCGATTATGCCGTCATCGGGGCGTCCTCGCTTGATACCGACGGCGCCATCCTCGATTTCGACGCGCAGGAAGTCTCTGTGGCGCGTGCGATTCTTAGAAATGCGCGCACGCGCATCCTGGTGGCCGATGCCAGCAAGTTTGACGTCAGTGCGCCGGTGCGCATTTGCAATGTATCCGAGATTGACTACGTGATCACCGACGCGCCACCGCCCAGCGATTTCGCCAGTGCAGCAAACGCAGGGCAAACGAAGATTCTTTTGACCGATTCCGAAAGGGCGGACCTTGTTGAAGCCGCAAATTAACGAGTTTGACCTGTTTATCATTGGCGGTGGGGTCAATGGCTGTGGCATTGCGCGCGATGCTGCCGGTCGTGGGATCCACGTGGGTCTGGCCGAGATGAACGATCTCGGTTCCGGCACGTCCAGCGCGTCGACAAAGCTTTTTCACGGCGGTCTGCGCTACCTGGAGTATTTTGAATTCCGCCTGGTGCGTGAAGCTCTTCTGGAGCGTGAAACCCTCTTGCGCGCCATGCCGCATATATCTTGGCCGATGCGCTTTGTCCTGCCCTATCACGCGGATATGCGGTTTGAGGCGGATACGCCCACCTCCAAGCTTTTGGCCGCTTTCATGCCCTGGATGAAAGGACGGCGCCCGGCGTGGCTCATCCGGTTGGGCCTTTTCATCTACGATCATCTGGGCGGGCGAAACCTTCTGCCGAAGACGTCCGTTGTTGATCTCAAGCACGATCCAGCAGGCGCTTCGCTTCAACCAAAGTTCAAGAAAGCCTATGAGTACTCAGATTGCTGGATTGAAGATAGCCGATTGGTCATTCTCAACGCCCGTGACGCCGAGGCCAAGGGCGCCGCAATCATGACCCACACCAAGGTGGTTCGCGCTGAACGCCATGAAGATCGCTGGCTGATCACCCTTCAGGATCAGACCGGGACCTGGCAGGTGCGGGCGAAGATGATTGTAAACGCCGGCGGGCCCTGGGTGGGAAACATCATCCACGGCGTGGTGCAATCCAATTCCAAAGAAGGCGCGCGGCTCGTGCGTGGCAGCCACATCGTGACCAGAAAGCTTTTTGATCACGACCGGTGCTATTTCTTCCAAGGCACAGACGGACGCATTATTTTCGCCATTCCCTACGAGGGTGAATTCACGCTCATTGGCACCACTGACGCCGAACATGACGATCCCAACAGCGCCCCCGTCTGCACCCCGGAAGAGCGTGATTACCTCCTGACTTTTGCGTCAGAGTACTTTGCCAAGCCTTTGACGACCGAAGACGTGGTCTGGACCTATTCCGGCGTCAGGCCGCTCTATGATGACGGCGCCACCTCTGCCACCGCCGCCACCCGCGATTACGTTCTCAAGGTCGATGAAGCAGGCGGCGCGCCTTTGCTCAATATTTTCGGCGGCAAGATCACGACCTACCGAAAACTGGCCGAAGCGGCGATGGATAAAATCGCACCTCGGCTTCAGAACGCCAGTGGATCCTGGACAGCAGGCGTGCCCCTGCCGGGCGGAGGTTTTGCTGTGACAGGACAAGATGACCTGCGCCAGAGCCTCCTGGCAGACTATCCCTTCCTGTCCGAGCTTTGGGCCAATCGGTTGATCCGGGCCTACGGAACCGAGGCGTTCAACATGCTGGGCGACGCAAAATCACTGGGCGATCTCGGGACAGATTTCGGCCACACGATCACCGAACGGGAATTGGCATGGTCGATCCAGCATGAGTGGACACGCTCCGCGCAGGACTATCTTTGGCGGCGCACCAAGCTTGGCTTGCGCGTGTCCCAGGCGGAGGCCGACCAGATAGAGGCCCACATTGCAGCCCAGATTGCCGGGCATCACAGCAGCGACATGCCCGAGGTCCGTCAGGCCACGTAACCGGGTCAGAGGTGCATGCGCTGCACGACTGTTCTGGACAAAGTCCTCGACGAGAGTGTTGATACGTCAGTCACATGAGGGAGCGCGCCGCGTCCAATGGGTCATCTGTTGATCGTCTATCACTCAAAGACCGGGGGCAGCCGGCAAATGGCCGAGGCCGCCGCAGACGCCGCGCAGGCCGAACTGCCGATAGCTCTCAAGACGGCGCCCGAAACCGAACCCGCCGACATGTTCGAGGCAGACGGCTATATCTTCTGCGCGCCCGAGAATTTGGCGGCCATTGCCGGTGTGATGAAGGAGTTCTTCGATCGCTGCTACTATCCCGTGCTCGGAAAAATCGAAGGGCGGCCTTACGCGCAGATGATCTGTGCCGGGTCCGACGGCGAGAACGCTGCGCGACAGACCGCCCGCATTGCACAAGGATGGCGCCTGCGCGAGGTGCAACCGCCCCTCATTGTCTGCACGCACGCGCAAACGCCTGAGGCCATTCTTGCCGAAAAGACGATCCCCGAAGATCAGCTTGCCAGATGCCGAGATCTTGGCGCGGCGATGGGCGCCGGGATCAGTATGGGGGTCTTTTAAGTGGCTGACAGTTTGGCCGTCGGTAAACTCAAACAAATCGGAAAAAGCCCGGCATGACAGACCATCCGATCCTCTGGACCTTTCGCCGATGCCCTTATGCTATGCGGGCGCGGCTTGCCCTGCGCAGCGCTGAAATCGCCGTGGAGCTACGCGAAATCTCGCTGCGGGAAAAGCCAGCCGGTTTCCTTGAAACGTCTCCCTCGGCGACCGTTCCCGCGCTGCGTTTGGGCCAAACTGTCATCGACGAAAGTCTCGATATCATGGTTTGGGCCCTCAAAAGGAACGATCCTGAGCAGCTTCTTGAGATGCACAGGAAGGTTGGGATGTGATCAAAGCCAATGACGGGCCCTTCAAGCGCGCTTTGGATCGCACGAAATACGCAACGCGGTACCCGGAACATGACCCTGAGGCCGAGCGCCGCATAGCCGCCAGCCACCTGATCGAACTCAATGCGCGACTAGAAGAGAATGGATGGCTGTTTAAGCCGCGCCCCACGTTGGCGGACTATGCCATTTTGCCCTTCGTCCGCCAATTTGCCCATATCGACCGGGCGTGGTTTGACGCGCAGGACTGGCCAAACCTGATCGCGTGGCTTGACCACTTCCTTGAAAGTGATGCGTTCGGGGAGATCATGTTCAAATACGAGCCTTGGACAGACAATGACCCACCGGTTTGGTTCGGAAGGGCGCCCTGAAACGCCGCAGTTACGCGCCCACCGGGCTGCTGGGCATCTCACCCTGACAGTTTTCTCAAAGCGCGATCCCAAATCTCAGGCTCAAGGCTCAGATCTTGCGTGGCAAACGCGTAATTGTCCGCGTAGCTCTCTTTGAGATCCAACAAGAAGCCCCTCGGATAGGCAAAGCTCTTGCTGGTGTGGTTCACCCTCTCACCTGTGTCAAAACCGGACACATCTATGCCCAAAAAGGTCCCAAGACGGTCAAGCTCATCGGCTTGAAACATCGTTTCATAAAAGCCCAAGTGGATCTCATCATCGCCGAAACACGCTCTGATGCGGCTGACCGTGTCTCTGTAGGATGACCTGACACGATCCTGTTTTGATTGCGCGTGGGTCTTCATTTCACCCATCATATGTTCGGGGGAAATGTCCTCAATTTTACTGGTCTTGCGTAGGCGCATGCGTATTGCGCTCTCGAGCCGCGCCACAGGTTCCCGCATCAGGAAAACCACCCGCGTTCTGATCGACAGCTTTTCGAACTCTGCGCGGATGGATCCGAGCACCTCAACCGGCAACCCAGAATAGGTTGGCGTCACATCGGCGGAAACGCAGTGGTCTGCGTCCATCAGACGGTCGTAGTAGCTGAAATACTCATCCTGGTTGAGCATCATTTGCATGCGTTTGGTCACGAATGTCTTTTCATAGTGGCGCCGTCCCTTCAGCAACGCGGCACTGAAGTCTTTCTCGACTTTGCGTCGAAACCAAACGCATTCCTCTAGATGCACAGCATCAAAAATATGCATTTCTTTTGTGTTCGGTGCTTTGAACTCCGGAAGCTTGGCGAGCTGCGTATACACCCATGTTGTGCCAGCTTTCTGAGCGCCAAGACC
>CAKZYL010000410.1 GCA_937884705.1 uncultured Roseovarius sp.
TTGGTCTTGCGGATTTTTGGCTGACGCGGCTTGCGGATCAGCTGTTGGATCGTTGGCATTGGGCCGTTTTCCTCAGTTCTTTTTCGTCTGCGCGGGCGTTCCCGTGCGGGGCTTTATGGTTCACATGCCAGACGCGTCCGCCAAGCACGAAAGCCGCAAGCGTACCGTGCTACCTGCTGGTACGTCGCGGGGGGCATTCAGAGGATCGGAGCAATAGGCGCCCGGATCATGACCACTTGCAATTTGATGTCGGTTGAGTCGCTATCCCCAACCTGGATTGCGCGGCGTATAAGATGGGTAGGATTCGTTGTCAACAGCCGGGCGGTTTCTAGCGTTTCAATGCGGAGGCTGAAGTGGTTTCTGCCCCATGCCCGCCTCAACAGGACTACAGCTGTCGCGCATAGCAAACTGGATGTCGATAACCGATCTGCAGGGCGGACCAATTTTCGAGCAGAGCGCTTCGCGGAGAAGACGCGCTCGTGCACGGGGCTGGGATTTCGGCAATTGGGGCACGCTCTTTATGTTCATGGGCAGGATACCTTGGATCAGCTGCATCCCGGACTGCGGTGCCCGTGCGAAACGCTTAGGATCTTAGGGCACGAACGTCTTCCCTTTTGACCAAGGCAGTGATTGAGAAAGGGACCTTCGGTGGCGCGGCACAGGTCCGGCTTTGCCGCAGACCAACACTACTGATCGTCAAAGAGCACAAACTGAACGGCCCGAGGAATTTTTGAAACTTCTGCCCCGCTTAGAGCCTCAGCAGACCTGCAGTACATTAGGCGGACGAAAAAGCTGCTTGCGAGGCCCAGCATATACTTTTTCAGCCAAACTGCGATGCTGGTCGCAAGTTTAAGGACGCGATCATAATGCCAAAATCGCCGGGAACCGATTTTACCCAAGGCAACATAATGCGCCATGTAACGGTGATGTCGTTCACCTCCAGCATCGGCATCATGGCGATCTACGTGGTCGACCTCCTCGACATCTTCTTCGTCTCTTTATTGGGTCAAACCGAAGTTGCGGCAGCCGCGGGCTTTGCCAGCACGATCATGTTCTATGTCAGCGCGATGAACATCGGCCTTTCCATCGCGGCAGGCTCTCTCACCGCACAGTATCTGGGCCGAAGCGACCTTAACGCGGCCAAAGACGTGGCCACCACATCCATGCTGATTGCGCTCGGCGTGGGCGTTGTCGTGCCAATCGCGATGCTTCCGTTCGTACCAAATATGCTCTCCTGGCTCGGGGCTCAGGGTGAAGTGGCTGAGTTGGCCACCATGTATCTATGGATCGTTTTGCCAGCCTCTGGGCTGTCGGGTATGTCGATGGCCCTGGTTGCGGCCCTGCGCTCCCATGGGTTTGCCAAATGGTCGATGTACCCGTCCCTTGCAGGCGCGCTGATCAACCTGATCTTCGACCCGCTGCTTATCTTTGGTCTGAACATGGGCCTTGCCGGGGCGGCTGTCGCGACAGTTATGGCCCGTGTCGCAACCTTCGGTGTTGCGCTTTACGCCGCGGTGCGTCTCTTTGACATTGTCAACCCGCCGACAATGGACGCATTCCGCCGGTACACCCGAGAGATCGTGCGCTTCACCCTGCCCGCCGTTTTGGCCAGCGTTGCTTCTCCAATCGGGCTTTCTATCGTGACCCGCTACATCACTCAGTACGGAACAGATGCGGTGGCAGGTCTTGCCATCATCGGGCGGCTTTCCCCGGTTGTCTTTTCCGTCGTGAACGCGCTGAGCGGTGCCATCGGGCCAATCATCGGTCAAAACTACGGCGCCGGGAAACATGACCGCGTCAAACGCGCCTATTTTGATGCGCTCAAGTTTCTGGCCATTTACACGGGCTGTGCCATTGCGCTGCTGGTCCTGTTCCGCCATCCAATCGCGGACGCGTTCAATACCACAGGTGTGACGCGCGACATCATCTATCTCTATTGCGGCCCTTACGCGATGATCGCTTTTTTCAACGGCGCGATCTTCATCTCCAATGCCGCCTACAGCAACCTCGGCAAACCCCAGATCGCGCCGCGCATCAACTGGCTCAAGAGCACGATCGGCCTTCTACCGTTCCTCGCCGCCGGATCTTATTTCTTCGGGCTATACGGCGTCGCCTTCGGCATTTTGCTGAACGCTGCTGCGTTTGCTGCTTTGTCCCATGTCCTGACGATGCGCTTTATCGATCAATCTCGTCACGGCGCACCAGTGGACATCGACGACGACGCGCAAGCCGTACAGAATGCGCTGGCAATGGAGCACAAAGAACCGCAACACACCTAAGCCCAAAGGACCGCACATATGAAAAGCGCTCGGACCTGCCGAGCGCTTTTTTGTCATTTATGTGCAGATTTTAATCAACCGCCCCAGACGTAAATCGCGGCAAAGAGGAAAAGCCACACGACGTCGACAAAGTGCCAGTACCAAGCGGCAGCCTCAAACCCCACATGGTTTTCGGCTGTGAAGTGACCTCTGCGGACGCGCAGGTAGCACACAAAAAGGAAGATCGTGCCGATGATCACATGCGCACCATGAAAGCCCGTGGCCATAAAAAAGCTTGCGCCATAGATGTTGCCGGAAAAACCGAATGCCGCGTGGCTGTACTCGTAGCCTTGGAAAAAGGTGAACACCACGCCGAGCAGAACGGACACAAGCAGGCCTGTTTTGATGTCACCGCGCGGGTCATTGTGTACAAGCGCGTGGTGCGCCCAAGTGCAGGCGCAGCCAGAACACAGCAAAATCAGTGTATTGATAAGCGGCAAGTGAAACGGATCAAAGGTCTCAATACCCGCAGGCGGCCACACACCATCCACCGCCGGGCTTTCCGGGCTCATCGGGTACATCGCGTGCTTGAAGAAGGTCCAAAACCAAGCTGCAAAGAACATCACTTCTGACATAATGAACATGATGAAGCCGTAGCGCAGACCAATGCGCACAACCGGCGTGTGATCTCCGGCGATGTTTTCGCTGATGGTCTCGCCCCACCAGCCATACATCGTAACCAGCGTCATCGCGAACCCCAGCAAAAAGAGCCATGGGCCCGACAGCGTGATGGCCCCAAACAAAATGCTCATGGACCCTGCCATCCAGACGACGGCCCCAAACAGCATGATGAAACCAGACAGAGCACCGAAGAAGGGCCAGATCGAGGGGTTCAGGATGTGATAGTCGTGGTTCTTTTCATGTGCCATTTTCTGTCCCTAGCCTTTCAGGCGTCAGTTTTGCTTGGGCGCTGTTCCAAGCGCGGCCTGCTCTACGTCCTCGTCGGGCGGCAGGTCAATTTGGTAAAACGTATAAGAGAGTGTGATCGAATGGGTGTACTTGGCATCCCGATCATCAACCATTGCGGGGTCCACGTAGAACGTGACCGGCATCATAACGCGCTCACCGGGCTGAAGAACCTGCTCTTCAAAGCAGAAGCATGCGATCTTGGTGAAGAAGCCGCCAGCCTCGTATGGAAACACGTTGAAGGCCGCAGATCCGGCAATGGGTCGATTTGTGGGGTTGTACGCCTCATAGAATGCCAACCCGGTTTCGCCGATCCGAATTTCCATTTCGCGCTCAACAGGGCGAAACTCCCAAGGCATGTCACGCTCAATCGATGCATCGAACCGAACGTTGACCGTTCGGTCGAGGATGACATCGGGCGCGTCCGTTGAGGTTAACGGTGTCCCCCCAAACCCTGTCACGCGACAGAACCAATCGTAGAGCGGCACAGATGCCCAGGCCAGACCGCCCATGAAAACAACAACGCCGACAAGCTTTGCGACGGTTCTTCCATGATTTGGCTGTCCGTTTTGGGGCATCACTGTCATTCAGATGCCTCCCCGAAAAGCGGCTCGGTGAATTCTTCCGTGGACACTTTGACAACGGTCAGTCCGAATACAATTGCGACCAACCCAATCAGAGCCAACCCAAGCCCCATGTTGCGGGAAAAGCGGCGTTTGTGAAGTTCATGTTCGCGCGACAAAGACATCACCAACCTCCCAAGCCAAACGGTGCCAATCCAGCCTCAAGGGCGATCACGCCGAAGAGGGCAAAGAGATAGTAGAGCGAAAGTTTAAAGAACGCCTTTTCAACTTTGTAGTTGTCGGCCTCAGCGTCTTCTTCGCTCCGCCGCCAGATCTGCCAGGCGCCTTTTATGAACAGAGCGTTCAGAGCCACCGAAGCAGCCACATAAATAGGCCCACCGACCATCGTGAACCCAATGCCCACGGCCAAACCTGCCAAAAGGAGGGTATAGACAAGAATGTGCACGCGCGTCGCTCTGCGACCATGAGTGACTGTCAGCATCGGCACGCCCGCGTCATCATAGTCAGACCGCATGAAGAGCGCTAAGGCCCAGAAATGCGGTGGCGTCCACATGAAGATAATCGAAAACATCAGGGCGGATTCAAGGCTGATGCCGCCGGTCACAGCTGCCCAACCGATCATCGGAGGAAAGGCCCCCGCAGCCCCGCCGATCACGATGTTTTGCGGCGTCCAGCGTTTCAGCCACATGGAATAGATCACGATGTAGAAGAATATTGTGAAGGCCAAAATCGCAGCCGCCACCCAGTTGGTCGCAAGCCAGAGCATAACCACGGCAATCGCCGACAAGGTGATGCCGAACCCAAAGGCCTCGCGTTCGGTCACGCGGCCAGACGGAATGGGTCTGTTGCGGGTGCGGCGCATGACACGGTCGATATCGGCATCCCACCACATGTTCAGAGCACCAGAGGCACCGCCTCCCAAGGCAATGAAGAGAATGGCAATCAATCCAACCAGTGGGTGGATGTCGCCGGGAGCCGCGTAGAGGCCGACAAAAGCCGTGAACACAACGAGCGTCATCACCCGCGGTTTTAAAAGTGCGAAGAAATCCGAAAACCCGCCGTCGCTTGGCAAGGTCGTGGTGTGCGTATGGCTGTTGAGACTTGCGTCAGACATCCTGTTTGTTCCCTAGGTGGATGGACCGACCGACTTCTCCCTCGATCCACCTTCCGTATCCAAGGGGCCAGCGCGCCTGACCCGTAATGCCCCGTGCCCGCTGATCGGACGCAGGAGAGCTGATCTCAGTCAGCCTTCGCGGCGACCGCCACGTCACGCGGCGTGCCCGCATATTCTTCGATCGCACCGTCCAGCCAAGCGAAATAGGCCTCTTCGCTGACGACCTTCACCGTGATCGGCATGTAGGCGTGGTCCTTGCCGCAGAGCTCAGAACACTGTCCGAAATAGATCCCTTCTTTCTCAGCATTGAACCAAAGCTCGGCTATCCGGCCGGGCACAGCGTCTTGCTTCACGCCAAATGCGGGGATCGTCCAAGAATGGATCACGTCGCCACCCGTCACTTGGACCACAATTGTCTTGTTGGCAGGCACGACGATGGCCGTATCGGTTGCCAGAAGGTATTCGTCATCCGCGTAGCCGAACTCAGCCAGTTGGTCTTTTTGCAGCATAAAGCTCTCGAAACCGAACTCATGATCGACATATTCATAGCCCCAGAACCATTGGTATCCGGTGGCTTTGATCGTGATGTCGGCCTCTGGGATCTCTTGCTGCTTGAACAAAACCGGCAAAGAGAATGACCCTATAAACACCAGGATCAGGATCGGTCCGAGGGTCCACGCGACTTCCAAAGGAGAGTTGTGCGTAAAGCTTGAAGGCTCGGGGTTGGCTTTGCGGTTGAACCGCACGATGCAGATCAGCAAAAGGGCACAGACAAAGACCGAGATCACCGTGATGACAACCAGCAGCATGGTGTCGAGCCACACGATATCTTCCATCAGTTCGGTCACCGCAGGCTGGAAATTCAGGCCACCAGGTTGTGGTTTACCGATCGACTCAAGTCCCTCCTGCGCTGCGGCAGGCAAGCTTGGCAGGGCCGCTGCGGCCACTAGGCTTAGCAATTTCTTCATAGGGTATCTGGCTCTTTTGCGCTTTGTCATTGGCGTTTCCCGCCGCAATCTGTATGTGCGTTTGACAAGCGAAATGCATGGCAAACGCGTCTGA
This sequence comes from uncultured Roseovarius sp., assembly GCA_937884705.1. Classification (GTDB taxonomy): domain Bacteria; phylum Pseudomonadota; class Alphaproteobacteria; order Rhodobacterales; family Rhodobacteraceae; genus Roseovarius. The sequence continues at coordinate 5,985 of CAKZYL010000410.1, forward strand.
CGAGACTAAATCCTATTCCGATATCGCGCACAAGAATGCGGGTTGCGGCAAACGGACGCTTGTTTGCGATAACCAACGCTTCTAATTCGTGGAGTTTTTGCGGAGGTTGGCATGACCGACACGCCCTTTCGACCATTTGAAACAGCCTTTGGACGCGAAGAAGCCTTGAGCCATTTGCAGGCCGCCACCAAGGGTGCGGATGACGGAGAGCTTTTCATGGAACGCCGCCGGTCTGAGGCGGTTGTATTCGATGACGGGCGCGTCAAAACCGCCAGCTATGACGCCTCGGAAGGGTTTGGCCTGCGTGCCGTGAAGGGCGAGGTCGCGGGCTATGCACATTCCACCGAAATGACGGAGGCTGCCTTAAAACGGGCTGTGGACACGGCGCGTCTGGCCGTGGGCGATGGCGGCGGCACCATGGCGGATGCGCCGGCGCGCACAAACACCAAGCTCTACACCGATGATGACCCGATCGCGGGTCACAGCTTTCCGGTCAAGCTGGAAACCCTGCGCAATATCGACGCCTTTGCGCGCGATCTGGATCCGCGCGTAGTACAGGTCAGCGCCACGCTTGCCGCGTCTCATCAAGAGGTCATCATTTTGCGCCCTGATGGCACTGAGGTCTCGGATGTGCGCCCCATGACCCGTGTCAACGTGTCTGTCATCGTTGAGGATGAGGGACGGCGCGAAGCAGGCAGTGCCGGTGGCGGTGGGCGCGTCGGGCTCGATGGGCTTTTGGACCCCGCGGATTGGCAGGACAAAACGAAAGAAGCTCTGCGCATCGCTTTGGTCAACCTAGATGCAGAAGCCGCACCCGCGGGCGTGATGGACGTTGTTCTGGGCCCAGGGTGGCCTGGCATTCTGCTTCATGAGGCCATTGGCCATGGGCTTGAGGGCGACTTCAATCGCAAAGGGGCTTCAGCTTTCGCCGGCTTGATGGGCCAGCGGATCGCTGCACCGGGCGTCACCGTTCTGGATGACGGCACAATCCCAGATCGGCGCGGATCGATCACTGTGGATGATGAAGGCACGCCATCGGCCAAGAACGTTCTGATCGAAGATGGTATTCTGGTTGGCTACATGCAAGATCGCCAAAATGCCCGCCTGATGGGGGTAGACCCCACCGGCAATGGCCGCCGCGAAAGTTATGCCCACGCGCCAATGCCGCGCATGACGAACACCTATATGCTGGGCGGCTCGGCCAGCCGCGATGATCTGGTTGGAGAGCTCAAAGACGGCATTTACGCCGTTGGCTTTGCTGGCGGACAGGTGGACATCACCAATGGCAAATTCGTCTTCTCTTGCACCGAAGCCTACCGCGTTAAAAACGGCCAAATCGGTGCTCCGGTGAAAGGGGCCACCCTAATTGGCGATGGCGCAACCGCTCTGAAGCATATCCGAGGCCTGGCCGATGACATGGCTCTTGACCCTGGCATGGGCAATTGCGGCAAGGCCGGACAATGGGTGCCGGTTGGCGTGGGTCAACCGACGGTGCTTATTGGCGGATTGACGATTGGCGGATCCGCTGCATGAGTGAAATTGACCCCGAAGCGCTGCGCCGTTTTGGGGATCACGTCGATTTTGGCAAAACGGCAGACGATTATGCGACGCATCGCGCGGGGTTCCCGCCCGAGTTTTTCGAGGCGATGGAGGCGCGTGGCTTCCTTTTGAAAGGTCAAAGCGCCGTCGATATCGGAACGGGCACGGGCACCATCGCGCGCGGCCTTGCGCGGCGTGGTCTGCGCGTGACAGCCATTGATCCGGCCAAAGATCTTTTGGCGGAAGCGGCGCGCCTTGACCTCGAAACCGGCGTGAAAGTCACGTACAGACCAGGCGCAGCGGAAGACACAGGCCTGCAGGATCTCTCTGCTGATTTGGTCACAGCGGGGCAGTGTTGGCACTGGTTTGATCGGCCTCGCGCAGCGCAAGAGGCAATGCGCCTACTGGTACCCGGCGGTCGCATCTTGATTGCGCATTTTGATTGGGTGCCGCTGACTGGGTCGCTGGTGGCGGCCACCGAGGCCCTGATTTTGCGCCACAATCCGGAATGGGCCGGTGCAAGAGGGTCAGGTCTCTACCCGGCATGGCTCGGTGACTTGTCCGATGCGGGCTTTGGTTGCATCGAGACAGCCTCTTTTGACGTGCTGCAAAGCTATAGCCACATTGCATGGCGGGGACGCATTCGCGCCAGCGCAGGTATTGCGGCCTCCCTTCCCGCAGACGCTGTAGCGGAATTTGATGCAGAACTGGCAGCGCTATTGGAGTGCTACTTTCCCGATGATCCGACAGAAGTGCCACACCGTGTATGGTGGGTGACAGCACTAAAGGCGTAGCGCAGACAGAAACTATCGTTTCATTGGGATTAAAAAAAACACAACGGTTTACCCCTCATTAACTATGCGAGGTCTAGAAATGTCTTGCAACTAGGCGGAGCTGTGATGACCGTGGATAGACATCCTTCCACCCACCCCCCACTCCCACCCACCACGGAAGATGATCGGATATCCTGGCTTCGCCTGTTGCGCTCTCGCCGAGTAGGCCCCTCTACATTTTACCGCTTGCTTGCCGAACATGGCGATGTTCAGTCAGCCCTTGCCGCCGTGCCAGAGCTGGCGCGACAGGCGGGTGCAAAGGATTACACGCCTTGCCCAACCGGCGTGGTCGAGGCCGAGTTAAGAGAAGCCGAGAAATTTGGTGCCCGCCTCATTTGTCGGGGCGATCCATCTTATCCGTGGCTTCTGGCCGAAATCCCCGATGCGCCGCCAGCTTTGTGGGCCTTGGGCGATACGTCCCTTTTGGAACGACCATCCATATCTATCGTCGGCGCGCGCAATGCGTCATCTCTCGGACTACGCATGACCAAAGCGTTGACCAGAGAGCTGGCGGAAAGCGGTTTCGCAATAGGCTCTGGGCTCGCCCGGGGCATTGACACCGCCGCGCACCAAGCCGCGCTGGAGACCGGCACGATTGCGGTTATGGCCGGTGGCGTTGATGTCGTGTACCCGGCCGAAAACACCGATCTTGCACGTGATATCGCGGCGCGTGGTGTGATCTTGTCAGAACAACCGATGGGCCTGCAGCCGCGCGCGCGACACTTTCCATCTCGCAACAGAATTGTCAGCGGCCTCTCACGCGCTCTCGTCGTTGTGGAGGCGGCCGCAAAATCCGGCTCGCTGCTCACAGCGCGATCGGCCTTGGATCAGGGTCGGGATGTGCTGGCCGTGCCCGGCCACCCGTTTGATGCGCGCGCAGCGGGGTGCAATATGCTCATCCGCGACGGCGCGACGCTGGTCAGGCGCGGGTCCGATGTTTTGGAGGTTTTGGGCCACGATGCCCAGATACCCCAGACCCCTGACATATCCGAGCCACGCCACATCATTGCACCAGAGCCTTACCACACGCCGGATACTCGATCGCAGGAAGAGACCCGCAACCTGCATCAAGTGATCCTAGAAAAACTCGGGCCATCCCCCATCGCAGAAGATCAATTGATCCGAGATCTCGGCGCATCGGCCGCGCAAGTCACGCCGATGCTGACAGACCTTGAAGTTGATGGGAAAATTGAACGGCACCCGGGGGGGCTGTTGTCCCGCACCGGCTAGAGCGCGCCGCGAAAGCCACTTAGCAGTAATCTGAGATCAGCGCGCGATACCGCGTGCAAAACGGTTCTGCCGCAAACCACACATCCGTCGCCCCAAAAGAGAATTCTTCAACGATCCAACCGCTGCCAGTCAGCCGATAAAACACCTGGGCCCCGGTGACATCCTGCTGCACGTCCATCTCTCCACGGATGACCGCAGGCGTGGTTGCATAGTCGATTGGCACGCCGCCCGGCCGCTGCGCATTCAACATGGCAAACGCCATATCCGCCGAGCGCCTGAGCTCGTAAACGACAAACTCTACCGGCGCACCCAGAAGATATTCAGCCGTCGGACGGATCGCATCCATCAACGCCGCCCTGGTCGGTGTCCCGCGGGCAGGCTCCTCCCACGCATGGGTCGCAGAGGACCAAAGCATGAAAACCGCCAAGAAATTCGCAAAGATCAGTCGCATCATCGCCCCCGCTCCTAAGGCAGTTTGCACGGTGACTTTACCTCTGACAATACCATGCGCGCGCAGCTGCATTGACAATCAAGCGCTACACCCCACATGTAGCCCCGCCACAGTATAGCCAATGAGTCGAAAGGTCTGCGTATGCCCGTTGTTGTTGTCGAATCCCCGGCTAAGGCCAAGACAATCAACAAATATTTGGGCTCTGACTATACGGTTTTGGCCTCCTACGGCCACGTGCGCGACCTGCCTCCAAAGAACGGGTCTGTCGACCCCGATAACGGCTTCGAAATGCTCTGGGAAATCGGCGCTGACAGTAAAAAGCATGTGAAAGCCATTGCTGATGCCCTGAAAGATGACAACGCTCTGATCCTCGCCACCGACCCGGATCGGGAAGGGGAAGCAATCAGTTGGCATCTCGAAGAGGCGCTGCGCAAGCGTCGAGCCATTAAAAAGGACACGCCTGTCAGCCGGGTCGTCTTCAATGCGATCACAAAGAGCGCGGTGACGGAAGCGATGGCCAATCCCAGAGATGTGGACGAAGACCTCGTCGAGGCCTATCTGGCGCGGCGTGCACTGGATTATCTGGTGGGTTTCAACCTCTCCCCAGTTCTTTGGCGCAAACTGCCTGGGGCACGCTCTGCTGGGCGGGTGCAGTCTGTCTGCCTGCGCATCATCGTTGAGCGTGAATTGGAGATCGAAGCGTTCAAGGCGCGCGAGTACTGGTCTGTCAAAGCACAAATGCAGACACCGCGCGGCAAAGACTATGAAGCGCGCCTGACGGTCCTAGCGGGCAAAAAGCTCGACCGCTACGATATAGAGAATGAAACGCAGGCAGAGTTGGCTGTGCAAGCCATCAAGAGCCGAGATCTGAAAGTGGTGAGCGTCGAGGCAAAACCCGCCAATCGCAATCCGTCCGCCCCGTTCATGACGTCCACGCTGCAGCAAGAGGCCAGCCGGAAGTTCGGCATGGGTGCGCGTCAGACCATGAGCACGGCCCAGCGTCTCTATGAGGCGGGTCTCATCACGTACATGCGGACAGACGGTATCGACATGGCGCCAGAGGCCGTTATGGCGACCCGCGACGCCATCAAGGACCGCTATGGCGCCGAATATGTGCCTGACGGCCCGCGCATGTACAAAAATAAAGCCAAGAACGCGCAAGAAGCCCATGAGTGCATCCGGCCCACCGATATGACGCGCGATGCGTCCGCGGTGAAGCTCTCTGAGCCCGATCAGCGCAAGCTCTACGATCTGATCTGGAAGCGCACCATTGCGTGTCAGATGGCGGCCGCACGGCTGGAACGGACCACGGTAGATATCGAAAGCGATGACAAACAGGTCGGCCTGCGCGCCACGGGCCAGGTTGTCATGTTTGACGGCTTCATGCGTGTCTATGAAGAAGGCCGCGACGATGTCGTCGATGATGATGACAAGCGTCTGCCCCAGATCATGGAAGGCGAGCCGGCAGAGAAGAAGGGTGTCACCCCCGAACAGCATTTCACCCAACCGCCCCCGCGCTACACCGAGGCGACCTTGGTCAAGCGGATGGAGGAGCTCGGGATCGGGCGCCCGTCCACCTACGCCTCTATCGTGACGACGATCCAGGATCGTGAATATGTGCGCAAAGACAAAAACCGGCTCTTCCCGGAAGATAAGGGGCGGATCGTCACGATCTTTTTGCTGAACTTTTTCCGCAAGTATGTGGGCTATGAGTTCACGGCCAATCTGGAAGAAGAGCTGGATGTGGTCAGCGCGGGCGACGCGGATTACAAAAACGTGCTGGCGAATTTCTGGCGCGATTTTTCCGCCGCGATTGCCGAAACATCAGAGCTGCGGATCTCTGAGGTGCTGGACAAGCTCGACGAGGTTTTGGCGCCGCAGCTTTATCCCGCGCGTGAAGATGGCTCGGATCCGCGCTGCTGCCCACAATGCGATGGCGGAAGCCTGCACCTCAAAACCTCCAGAACTGGCGGGTTCGTGGGCTGCTCAAACTACCCGGAATGCCGCTACACCCGACCCATTGGCGGGGAGGAACAGGGTGGCGATCGCACACTCGGCGAAGACAAGGGGGACCAGATCTTCCTGCGCTCCGGCCGGTTTGGCCCTTACGTGCAGCGCGGAGAAGTGACCGAAGAGGTGAAAAAACCACCCCGCGCCAGCCTGCCGAAGGGGTGGAGTGCGGACGACATGGATCTGGAAAAGGCGCTCACGCTTCTCAGCCTGCCCAGAGCAATCGGGCCGCATCCTGACGATGGCGAACTGATTGAGGCGGGCATTGGTCGCTACGGACCCTTTGTGAAACATGGCCGGCTTTATGCAAACCTCAAAGAGGTGGATGAGGTGTTCACCATCGGCATGAACCGGGCGGTGGAAGAGCTGGCCAAGAAAGCGGCATCTCGTGGTCAAGGCCGTGGGGCTGCGGCCAAACCTCTGAAGGAATTGGGGGAGCATCCAGAGGATGGTGGCGCAGTGAATGTCATGGATGGTCGCTACGGTCCCTATGTGAAGTGGGAAAAGATCAACGCGACCCTGCCCAAAGACGTGGAGGCGGATGCAGTGACGATGGACATGGCTGTCGCACTGATAGCTGAAAAGGCCGCCAAATCCGGAAAAGGAAAGCGCAAGGGGCCTGCCAAGAAGAAAGCGGCGAGCAAGTAGGCAACCGCTGCAATGTCGTGATCTGCCGGTCAAGCTGCGTTGAGACACGATCGGAAACGCGGCAGCGACCGTACTCTATAAGCCTTCGGGGTGTGCTTACTTTACAGACGGCATAGTCCGTCACCAACTGTCGATCGGAACAATCCGTGTCTCTTGCCGAGCTCTGGTTGACACTGCCTTGGCACAGGGTCACAACCATGGCGATTCTCAAAATGGAGACATGCTATGGGCAAAATCTACGGGTCAGCTGCTGAGGCGCTGTACGGGCTCTTGACCGACGGAATGACGATTGCCGCGGGTGGATTTGGCCTCTGCGGTATCCCCGAGTTGCTGCTGAACGCGATCCGTGAGGAGGGCACACAGAATCTGACATTCGCCTCCAACAATGCCGGTGTCGATGATTTTGGCATCGGGATCCTGCTGCAGACCCGCCAGGTCAAAAAGATGATGAGCTCCTATGTCGGCGAGAACGCCGAGTTCATGCGTCAGTATCTGGCGGGCGAGCTCGAGATTGAATTCAACCCGCAGGGCACTTTGGCGGAACGCATGCGCGCAGGCGGAGCTGGTATCCCGGGCTTTTACACGAAGACCGGCGTGGGCACGCAGGTGGCCGAGGGCAAAGAGCACAAAGACTTTGACGGCGAGACCTACATTCTAGAGCGCGGCATCTTCGCGGATCTGAGCATCGTGAAAGCATGGAAGGCCGATGAAACGGGCAATTGCATCTTCCGCAAGACCGCGCGCAACTTCAATCCACCAGCGGCCATGTGCGGGCGTGTCTGCGTCATGGAGGTCGAAGAGATTGTGCCGGTGGGCAGCCTGGACGCTGACAGCATTCATCTGCCCGGCGTCTACGTGCATCGCATTGTCCAAGGTGAGCATGAAAAACGTATCGAGCAACGCACCGTGAGGGAGGCCTGAGTTATGCCCTGGGATCGCAATCAAATGGCGGCGCGGGCCGCTCAGGAACTCGAAGACGGAACATATGTAAACCTCGGTATCGGGATTCCGACGCTGGTGCCCAACTTCATCCCTGAGGGTGTGTCGGTCACGCTGCAGTCAGAAAACGGCATGTTGGGGATGGGCCCCTTCCCGATTTCGGGCGCGGAAGACCCAGACCTGATCAATGCGGGCAAGCAGACGATCACGGAACTGCCAGAGACATCCTATTTCGACAGCGCCACGAGCTTTGGCATGATCCGCGGCGGCAAAATCGCGATGGCGATCCTCGGCGCCATGGAAGTGGCCGAGAATGGCGATCTGGCCAACTGGATGATCCCCGGCAAGCT
>CAKZYL010000411.1 GCA_937884705.1 uncultured Roseovarius sp.
GTTACCACTGTCACCAGCACGATCACGATGGCGTCTGTGAGAGGCACCTTCCGCATGATCTTGAAGCTGTTCCACGCAAATGTCCCGATCACGACCATGAACATTACACCTACAAGCGCAGCGAGCGGGATTTGCTCGATCAGCGGCGCGGCCACCAGAATGAAGAGCAGCAAAAACACCGCGGCAGAAACCCCGGAAAGCCGCGTGCGACCGCCTGATTTCACATTGATCATGGATTGCCCGATCATCGCACAGCCGCCCATTCCGCCGAAAAAGCCAGTGACGGTGTTGGCTGTCCCTTGCGCGATGCATTCTTGAGAAGAGCCGCCCCGCTGGCCGGTGATGTCGCCCACGAGGTTCAGGGTCAACAAGCTTTCAATCAATCCGATCGCCGCGAGGATCAGCGCATAGGGAAGGATGATTTCAAGCGTTTCCAGATTGAGCGGCACCATTGGCACATGGAAGGACGGCAGACCGCCATCAATCGAGGCCATATCGCCCACGCGCGGCACATCAATCCCGAACGCGATGACGGCCAACGCGACAATCCCGATCCCGGCGAGAGGCGCCGGAATGGCTGTCGTGATGCGCGGCATGACCCAGATAATCGCCATAGTCGCGGCCACCAGCCCCAGCATCATGTAAAGCGACCCGCCAGAGAGCCACTCTCCATTGGCCATGCCGTGGCCTGCATGTTCCGCCGTGCCAGGCACCTGGAATTGGCTCAGTTGGGCAAGAAAGATGACGATCGCCAAACCATTCACAAACCCAAGCATGACAGGGTGCGGTACAAGCCGGATAAACTTGCCCAGACGGAAAATACCTGAAGCGATTTGAATGAGGCCCATCAAAACGACTGTGGCAAAGAGGTACTCAACACCGTGCGTCGCCACCAAAGACACCATCACCACGGCCAAAGCGCCGGTCGCGCCGGAAATCATTCCCGGGCGCCCACCCAACACCGCGGTGATCAGGCCCACGATGAAGGCCGCATAAAGCCCAACAAGCGGGTGCACACCGGCCACAAAGGCAAAAGCAACAGCCTCTGGCACCAAGGCCAAGGCAACTGTCAAACCAGCCAAAAGCTCAATCCGGATCCTGCCCAGATCAAGCCCGCTATCGTTGCGAAGGGATGAAAAATCTTGGCCGGCGGCCAGTGCCGCCATCATAAATTTCGTCATATATGGTGTCTCTTGCCTGTTCCCAGCGCCATGAGTTAGGCCGTTTAGCGCTAAAGGCACGATATTCTTAGGTATACAACGCCATCTCAGCCTATTCGGCTGCAACTTTGGCTGTATTTGGCTGTCTAGAAGCAACTGCCGGTTTGGAGCCGCTTTTTTCAGCGGTTTGAGGCTCGGTTGTGCGCCCCAAGACACGCTCTGCCATGCCGGTTATCCGAGCCTGGAAGATAAAGACCGCAGGCACACTTAGCACCACGATGACCGTGCCAAAGAGCACACCGAACCCAATGGACACTGCCAGAGGAATAAGGAACTGCGCCTGCAGCGAGGTCTCCATGATCAGCGGGAACACACCAAGGAACGTGGTCAAAGCCGTCAGCAACACCGGGCGGAAACGCTCATTCGTGCCCCGGATCACGGCCTCTCGCAGCTCCATGCCATTTTTGAGATGCTCATTGTAGAGATCCACCATCACCAGCGAGTTGTTGATGATCACGCCCGAGAGCCCGATGATCCCGAAGATGGATAAGAGCGTCACCGGTATTCCGATGATCAGATGCCCAATCACCGCGCCGATCAGGCCGAGGGGGATGGCGATCATCACGACAACGGGCTGCACGTAGGATCTGAACACCAGGGCAAGCAGAGCAAAGATTGCAAAGAGCGCGATGCCAACGGCCTGACCAAGGGCGGAGGAGGCATCGCCTTGCTCGCGCTGCTCACCGCCGAAATCGACGATCAGGCCCGGGTACGCCTCACGCAGCGGCGGCAGGATATCCTGTTCGATGATGGCATTGGCTTCTTGCGGTGTGATGGCCGCAACATCCACATCGGCCGTTACAGTGGTGATCTTGCGCCCGTTGCGGCGCTCAATCGTCGTGGGTGCCAAGCCTTCTTCGATCTGCGCCACAACCGAGAGCGGGATTGTCTCACCATTGGGAGCTGTGATCACAAAATCCAGAAGATCATAGAGGCTGTCCCGCTGATCTTGCGGGAAGCGCACCCAGACCTCGATATTGTCAGCACCGCGCTGAAACGACGTGGCCTCAAGCCCAAAGAAAGCCGCGCGGGTTTGTGTCGCCAGATCGTCGATGGACACACCGTAGACCCGAGCCTCATCCTTCAGGGCCAGCCGGTATTCGGTCCGCCCCGATGAATTGTCATCGCGGATCGAAAAGACACCCGGGATGCCGCGCAGCCCTTCGCGCAGTTCATCCACGGCAGGGGTGATGTCTTGCCCGTCCGGCAGGGACAGCTCGACGGCAATTGGATCGCCCGCGCCGACAATCTCAGCCGACACGGTGAGGCTCTTCACGCCGGGGATATCCCCGATAGCCTCGAGCCACGCGGCCTCAAACTCGCGTGTGGGCCAATCGCGCAGCTCCGCCTGAATGACTTCGACTTCGACATTGGCGATGGTCGCGCTGAAGACGTCCCGATCCATGCCTGGGCCCGCATCCACCGATCCGCGCCCGACAATCACATTGGTGCCCTGGATCACAGTCCCCGCACCCTGGGAAAGCCGTGCCTCAATCTGCGCAGCCGCGCGTTCGGAAGCCAGCCGCACCATCTCGGCCACATCGCGGGTCATCTCAAACGTGGTGCCGTCATTCATCTCAATGCTGGCGGTGACAAAGTTACCATCAATGGAGGGGAAGAAGTTGAACTTCACATAACCATGCGCCAGCAGACCCACGGTCACGATCATCGCGCCAATCATGGCCCCGATGGGCACCAGCACCCGGCTTGTCGTGAACCGCAGAACCGCATCCAAGGGCACTGCGATGAACCATTGAAGCCCAGCGTCAATCACCCCACGCACAACCCGGATCGACCGCAGCACCAAGTTTGGTTTGTACGTGTCCGAAACATCAAGCTTCGAGAGGTTGCGCGGCAGAATGAACAGAGCCTGCAAAAGCGAAAGCGACAGCACGATCATCACGACGAGCGGGATGTCCGAGAGGAACTTGCCCAAGACGCCGGGCAATTGCAGCAAGGGCCAGAATGCGACCAGTGTTGTGATGGTCGAAAACACAACCGGAACCGCAATCCGCTGCGTGCCCTTTACGGCGGCCTCAAGAGGCGACAGGCCCTTTTCGTTGTTGGTGTAGATGTTCTCAGACACCACAATGGCGTTATCGACGATGATCCCGATGGCTAGAATAAAACCAAATAGCGAGATCATGTTGATCGACATGCCTACGGCACCCATGACGACCAGCGCCCCGGCAAAGGACACGCCAATCCCCGCAGCCGACCATGCCGCCAGCCGGAAATCCAAAAACAGGGCAAGGCAGATGATCACCAGAGTAAGGCCCAAAACGGCGTTCTTGGTCAGAAGATCAATCCGGCTCTGCAACTCGCGCGCATCGTTTTGCCAAACCGTGACAGAGATCCCATCCTGCAAGCTCGGTCGGAAGTCGTCCTGCAAGTAACCCTGGACCTCTTCAACGATGTCGAGAGCTTGCTCACTGCCAACGCGGAACACGTTCACCGATACGGCCGGCTCTCCGTTGAAGGTCGCTGTAAAATCAGAGTCTTCAAATCCATCTGTGACGGTGGCCACATCGCGCAGATAAACGCGCCCGCCTTCGGGACTGGATCGCACGATGATCCGCTCAAAATCCGAACGATTGAAATTGCGGCCGACCGTTCGGATCGGGATCGAGACCGTGTCGGTTTCGATCGCACCGCCCGGCAGCTCTAGGGAGTTTGCACGGATCGCACTTGCAATCTCGGCAATGGTCATGTCGTAGGCCCGCAACGTGTCGCGATCGACCTCGACCGTCACTTCATAATCGCGCCGGTTGCCGACCTCGACGAAGGACACAGAGTTCAGCACGGCAATCTCATCGCGCAGACGCTCGGCCTCTTCGGTAAGAACCCTCTCATCGGTGTTGCCATGCACGGCGATCTGCAAGACACGCGAGGTGTTCGATGCCTCCACCACGATCGGGTCATCTGCATCTTCGGGAAAAATCGTGATTCCATCGATCTCTGTCTGGATCTCGTTGAGCTTTTCCTGAACATCTTCGCCGCGCAGAAAGGTGACCGAAACACCTCCGCGCCCCTCGGAGATCGACGCCGTCAGATCATCGATCCCTTCTACATCAGAAAGAGCATCCTCAATGGGTTGCACAACGCTCTCTTCAATCTCCTCAGGCGATGCGCCCGGAAAAGAAACTGAGATTGAAACCGTATCCAGCGTAAATTCCGGGAAGGTCTTTTGCGGGATGCTCGCCAGAGTGATGACACCCAACGTGACCACCAAGACCATGGTCAGCATCGCGGCGACAGCGTGCTCCGTCACCCATCTGATCGCCCCGTTCATGGCTTACTCCGCCGCGTCGCTAGACTTCAGATCCGCCTGCCTGCGGTCGGTCACATTGCGCACGGGCATTCCGTCCAAAGGGGCCAGCAACTGAGACGTGATGATCCGGCTGCCCACCGGCAGATCCGCGGCAGAAATGTAGGTATTCTCGCCATCCACATGGATCGCATCGGCCGGTGTCATCTGCAGACTACCCGAATTGTAAAGCCAAACCGTATCGCCACCACGCAACGCCGTCGACGGGATACGATAGGCGTTGTTGGTATCCGCACCTCGGATCACGACCTGCGCATAAGCGTTGATGAGGGCCGGCGGCGCGCCCGAGGCGATTGTTTGCCCGGTCACACTGCGCCCTTCCACGTTTTCCAGATCGCCCAGCCTCACGGTCACCGTCAATGTGCGCGTCAGAGCGTTCACTTCTGGCTGAACCCGCGTCACATAGCCCTGCCAGCGGAACACGTAATCCGCAAAAGGCACATCGACCGTGGCGTTCGCTTGCGCGCCTTCGAAAAGCCCAGGGATCAAGGCCGCATCTGCTTGCCGCACGGGCACGTCGATCTCAAGATCGCCTTCTGTGTAGACCTCTGCAAGCGCTTGGCCCACGGCCACAACATCGCCCACCTCAACACTTTCATTCAGCACAGCACCATCGAACGGAGCCACAATCGTACGATCGGCTTGCGCAATCTCCGCCGCCAACCGAGCCGCATTAAAGCCGCTTAAATTCGCGGACATCTCATCACCGGCGCTTCTCAGCTCATCGAGTTGTGTGCGCGTGCTTGCCCCGCGGTCGACCAATTGGCTGACGCGCCGCACATCCTTTTCGTTCTGAGCGATACGGGCCATCGTGGCCGCGATGTTTGCTTCTGCCTGCTCCAGCGCCGCTGCCGCCGCGCGGTCGTCCAGTCGCACCAGAACTTCACCCTGCTCAAACCGGGTTCGGTCATGGATCGCGGGGTGCACATAGGTCACGCGCCCGCCTACCTGAGAGGATAGTGACAACTGGCGCAGAGGCCGCACGAAGCCCTCGCCGCGAATGGGCAGAGCGCCATCCAGAGGATCAAGAGAGACCGTCTCAACCAGGGCCACTGGCCGCTCAACCGGCGCGGCCTCTGTGACCACGCGGTTTTCACCCAGATATTGAAACCCATACCAGCCGCCAAAGATCAGACCGCCCGCCACGGCAAGCCAGAACGCTTCTTTCACGACCCATTGCGTTATCGCCAGGAGTTTTCTCATGTCACCGATGTAGATTAGTTTTCGCCTTGCACGTCACATAACGCGCAAACACGCAGTTCCAAGGGCAATGAGAGGAAACATGTGTGCGTCCATGCGCTTAGATTGCGCGGAAATGCGCGTATTGCTGGTCAGACAGGATCGCGAATGAGGCTCTGACACATGCAATGCACACCGCCACCGCCTTGCGTAATCATCGAGAGATCTGGATCATAGATCGTGAACCCAAGCGCCTTCAGCTTTTCCTTGAGCACTTTGGAGCCTTCTGGCAGCAGCACCCGATCTTCGCCCAAAGCGACCACATTGCACCCAAGCGCAATCGTGTCTTGGAACGGCACTTCGACAATCTCGATGTTCTTAGCCTTGAGCCAGTTGACGATCTCAGGATCGGTACAATCCGTACACACCGCGGCCAGCTTGGGTGCCAGCATCACGACCATAAGGTCAATATGAACGTAGAATGGATCAATATCGGCCAGCTTCACTTCCCAGCCTTCGGCCTCCATCCAGCCTGCAATCTGCCTGGCGCCTTCTTCCTGAGAGCGCCCCTCATAGCCTTCCCAGCCAATCAGGACACAGCCGGGCTCAATGACATTGAAATCGCCGCCCTCAAAGGTGCCTGCGGTCACAAAATCGTAAATCGGGATACCCAGGGATTGATACGTCTCAATCGCGCGGAAGTTCTCCCCGCGCCGCCACCACTGGGCCATATGGGTGATGATCGCGCCAAAGGGTGTCATGACTGAGCTGTCACGGGCATAGACCTGATAAGGCAGATGCGGATCAGGGATATGCGTATGAACCTCAACGCCCGCGCTTTGATAGGCGCTGACCATTTCTGCATGCTGCTTGCATGCAACATCTGCGTCAAACGGGACGCCTCGGCGAAGCGTCTTTTTTGACACCGATGAGGTCTGCAGCCACCGGTAATTCTCAATCGGCCCGAGCAGCACCGAGCGAAGCGTGCCGTAATCGGAATTCGCGCCCCAGGTATTCAGGGTCGGCGTGCCACCACTCTCACGCCGGGCATGCAGGGTGAA
>CAKZYL010000412.1 GCA_937884705.1 uncultured Roseovarius sp.
GCGGGAGAGGACGACGAGATCGCCAGCCCGAACATGCCGGTCTCAGCACAGCGGGCAACGAGTGAAAAGGTCATGGGTGGTAATCGTCCGGGATGACGGCTGTGCCGTCGATTTCGACCAGCCATTCGGGCCGGGCGAGGGCCTGCACCACGAGGCCTGTGGACACCGGGTGCACGCCTTTGATGTACTCGCCCATGGTGCGATAAACCGCCTCGCGATGGCGCACGTCAGTGATGTAGACCACGAGTTTGACCAGATGCTCCATCGACCCGCCCGCGTCTTCGATCAGCTGGCGGATGTTCTGCATGACCTTGTGGGTTTGCTCGACCGGATCGTGGCTGTCGATGTTCACCGCGTCATCAAGGTTTTGCGGGCACTGACCGCGCAGCCAGACCGTTTTCCCGCCATGGGTGACAACGGCCTGGCAAAGATCATTGTCGAGGTTTTGTTCAGGATACGTATCCGAGGTGTTGAATTTCCGGATGCGTCTATGCGCCATCAAGCGACCCCCACGGACATGTCCACGCGATCTTGGGCGGCGAGCCACAGGACAAAATCGCGAATGGTGCCTTCGTAGTCATCCTCGGCCAGAGGGCCAGAGACCGCGTAGGCGGATTTCAAGGTTGGCTGCAGCCGTTCCAGCTTGGCTCTGTCTTCTGCGTTCACCTCTTCCCACAGGGCGATACGCTGCGCAATCGTCTCGTCGTCGAGATCATCGCCATAGACGGACATCGTCCATTTCACCCGGATCTGATCCACGTTCAGGGGGAAGATGTAGAGAGAGACGAGAAGGCTCGCCGCCTGACTGGCCACCTGTGTCGGAAAGAGCGCGAAAAGCGCTGACCGGTTGCGTTCCTCATCCGACAGCCCGGGGGCGCCGGCGCCACGAGAGGGAATGCCCTCGGGATAGTTCGCAGCATAGGAGGTGAAATCCTTGCCGGACGCTAGTTTGCGCGCGCGCTGCGTGGGGGTGTAGCCATGCAGGGTGATCGGATGCACGACCGAAAGGTGGTAGCCTTCCATGAAGTTCTCAACGAGGCACTTCCAGTTGCAGTTCCAGATCTCCTCGTCCCGGTGCACGAGCCGGAAGGTTTCGGTCTCATAGTTGGCCAAGACGGCGTCCAGCTCTGGCTCTTGAAATGGCATGGCGTGGGCATTGAGCGAGACGTAGATGAACCCTTTCCAGAAGTGGACGCGATGCTGATGCAGTTTGCAGGTTTTGGGGTCAAAGCCCGCATTGTTCATCTGCGAGGCACGCAAGAGGGAGCCGTCCAACCGATAGGTCCAGGCGTGGTAGCTGCACACGAACTTTTTCGCGTTGCCCGCCCCTTCCGCAAGTGGCATGCCGCGATGCTGGCATACATTGGCGAGCACCCGGATTGCGCCATCCTGACCGCGCACCACCAAGAGCGGCTCGTTCAGGAGCGTAAGTTCAAAGTAATCCCCCTTATTGGGCACTTCGTCTTCACGGCCAACGCAGTGCCAACCACGGCGCAGGACGGTGTCACACTCATGCTCAAACCGCACGGGATCGGTGTAGAATGACCCCGGCATGCACATGGGGCGGTCTGCGGGGAGGGCGGCGATACGCTGTAGCTCAAAGTCATGCGGAATGGTCATGGTCGTTCCTCCGCACTCACCCGTGACAGCAGGTACTGCGCGAAATCGTAATTCGGACGCTCCAGATGCGACAGGTGTCCGGGGCGGGCGAAGGCTGAATTCAAGCCCTTGTAGACCTTTTCGGTGCACCCTCGATCCTCAACATTGACCTCATCGAGCAACGTCTTGAGGGATTCAAAGTTTTCCTGCGCGTCGGGGTCATCATTGTAGTCATCCGACATGCCGCCGCCGAAACGGATGTGAACCTGACCGGGGCTGACGGGATGCAAAGACAGATACCAGAAGTAGCCAGGCGTGAGCGTGATCAGAAGCGAGGGGTAGATCGCCAGCAGATATGTCGTGCGGCGCGCGTCTCCTTCGAGGCGATCATTGCTCGGGTGCGCCATGGCGATGCGTAACGAGTCGTCCTTTAGGATTGTGTGGTAGTTGAACGCGTCATGCCCGGGCGGGCAGATCATCTCATCCAGCTTGCTCAATCCCCCGATCGTGCCCGCGTGGCAGACGGGCAGGTGGTAGCTTTCCATGAAATTCTCAGCGAGCACTTTCCAATTGGTGTCCCAAACATGCTCTTCAAAGAATGTCTCAGTATAGTTGGTCATGTCATAGCCGGACACGAGCCGCTCCACCTCGGAGAGCTGGGTCGCCACGGGCGAGGCATTATCGTTCAGCGTCACGAACACCCAGCCAAGCCACTCTTCGCAGCGCACGGAGGGCAGGCTGTAGGCGTCTTTGCAGAAATCCTCATTCTTGCGCATGGCGGGCGCGCCGCGCAGAGAGCCGTCAAGGTTATAGGTCCAGGCGTGATAGGGGCAGACGATCGATTTGGCGTGTCCCTTGCCTTCAAGCAATGTCGACATGCGGTGCAGGCAGACATTGGATTGCGCTTTGACCGAGCCATCCTTGTCGCGGACCACCATGATGGGCTGGCCAGCCAGTTCGCACGTTAGGTAATCACCTGGTTTCGATAAGCTGCCTGCGCGGCCGACACAGAACCAATCCTGGGCGAAGATATGCTTCAATTCGAGGTCGAGAAAGGCTTGCGAATTGTAGACCTCAGGCGGCATCGCACGGGCTTGTTCGAAGGGTTTGTCAGTGGCAAGTCGGAGCGCGTCTATGACATTCGCGTTTTCAATGTCTTTTGGCATGGCGTTTCCCTAGCTGGCTCTTTTCGCGATGCTATAGAGTTGCGATCTCGAGAGCATACAAAAAGCATCGTCTGCCTCAGCTTTGATTAGGCTTTGACTAAGGTTTGGGCATGCATGGACTAGGCTGAGACACGGCTTCAAATGATATGGTGATCCATGGGCAAGCGAAATGTGTTGATTGAAGGCGTATCCGGCACGGGCAAAACGTCGATTTGTGACGCATTACTGTGTCGCGGCTTTCATGCGATACACGGCGATCGGGATCTGCGCTCCGGAGCAACGCATGACAGCGCAAGCTTGTCTCTGAGTCATGCGGAAAGGGCGGCTTTTGTGCACGCCCAAGCAAATTGGGATGTGCCCAAGGTTCTTAATCACTTGGAAAACAGTCAAAGGCCGGTTTCATTCTTCTGCGGCGGTTTTCGCAATCACGAAGAATTGGTCGGACTGTTTGACCTTGTTTTCGTTCTGGAAGTTGACCGTGATACGTTGATGCGTCGTCTTGAGGCCCGATCCGACGATGAATTCGGCGGCAAACCTGCAGAGAAAACCTTGATTGAGAAATTGCATTTTACGGGTGAGGATATGCCCAAGGGCGCGACCCCTATTGATGCGCGCAACCCGATCGATCAGGTTGCCGATGATGTGGTCAAGATCTGCCGGCAGTTTGGATTTGTAAGCTGAGAGAGTGGGTGCGTAGTGGGGCGCCTCACCGGCCAAATGTCAGCCATTTCGGGACGCAACCTATCCCCGGTATGCCGTGCAGAGGGGCTATGAGACGTATCGGCTTTAGGCTCAGCCTAATCAATGCTGCACCATTCCGTATTTTTCGCGCCTCTCAAGTCCTCATAGTTTTATGGTAGAAGAGATTGGACGTCGGCCTGAGCAAGGAGCACTGATAATGACGGCAAAACACGTGGATACGGTTGTTGTTGGTGCGGGCCAGGCCGGTATCGCCATGAGCGAACACCTCAGCCAGCACGGCATCGATCACGTGGTTTTGGAGAAAAGCCGCATCGCGGAGGCGTGGCGCACGGCGCGGTGGGATTCTCTGGTGGCCAATGGCCCGGCATGGCATGACAGATTTCCCAACATGGAATTCAAGGGTCATGGGCCCGACCAGTTTCCAGACAAAGAGGCCGTCGCCGAGTACATGGAAGACTATGCCCGCCAGGTGAACGCACCCATCCATTGCGGCGTTGAGGTGAAGAAAGTCATCAAGAATGAGGGCGGGTCCGGCTTTTACGTGGAGACCTCCCATGGCGACTACATTGCCCATCATGTCGTTGCCGCGACGGGACCGTTTCAGAAACCTGTCTTCCCACCGATCATTCCCGCAGAGACTGATGTGGTGCAGATGCATTCCGCCCGCTACCGCAACCCGGATCAGTTGCCGGAGGGCAAGATCATGGTCGTGGGTGCGGGATCTTCGGGCTCTCAGATTGCCGAAGAGCTGATGAATGCGGGCCGCGAGGTCTATCTGTCGGTGGGGGCGCATGACCGTCCGCCGCGCAGCTATCGCGGGCGGGATTTTGTCTGGTGGCTCGGTGTTCTTGGAAAATGGGACATGGTCACGCCCGGCCCTGGCACAGAGCATGTCACCATCGCGGTGAGCGGCGCCGATGGCGGCAGGACGGTGGATTTCCGGCGCTTTGCGCAATCCGGCATCACGCTGGTTGGCCTGACGGAAAGTTGCTCGGATGGAAAATTGCGCTTCGCGAGTGACGTGTGTCAGAATGTGAACGCGGGCGACGCCAATTATCTGGCTTTGCTGGATGAGGC
>CAKZYL010000413.1 GCA_937884705.1 uncultured Roseovarius sp.
TTGATGGGCATGGGTTTGGTCTTTCGAACGGCGGTGTCGCCAGTCGCCCTTACATATCTGTATTGGGTCGACGCTCAAGGGCGCGGGCGACCAAAGTCTCGAAATCTTGAAGAGAGTGAATGCCCATGACCTCATCGGCAGTCACGCTCACACCCCATTTGGCCATCGCCTCATATCGCGGTTTGCGATGGGCCAGAGCGCGAGCATAGGTCCAGCGGATAAAGCTGTCAGGATTGACGCGTTCTTCGGTCTCGCCGGTCTCAGATAGATACTCCGCCCAAGCCCGATTGAGAAATTCGGGCTGATAGCACATGGGCTTGGGCGCGCGGTCAAAGCGGCGGATGAGCTCTTGGGTGTGCGCCTCATTGCCCTCAAGCCGGATCAGCAGACAGTGGCTGGCCAGCTCTGTGAGCAGGGGGTCGCCCGGATCATCGCCGTCCACCCATTCGCAGATAGAGCCGCCGGTGTCGCAGATAAAGTTGGGATAGCCGTAGAGCCGCGTGGCCCGTTCAATGAAATAGGCCGTGTCCGCCAGTGCGGATTCTTCTGCGCCGCGGAACTGATCCTGACGGCGGCGGTATTCATCGATGGCCATGCCGCCTTGCGCGGGATCGCCGGGTTTTCCCAGATAGGTCGAGACCGGTGTGAGATTGTTGAAGGTGATGTTGGAGCCGATATAGATCGAGTCGGACATCAGAAGATCGCGCAGAAACGGCACTTTCATCGCCTCAGCCTTGGCGTTGTCGGTGATGAATTCGCCCATGTAGCGGGTGCCGATGCGGTAGTCTATGGAATAGTGAAACCAATCTCCACCGGCGCGCAGCATGTTCGACAGATGCGTCTTGCCCAAACCCGACATGCCGTAAAACAGCACCCGCTTGGCGGGCGCTTTCAGCCAGTCATCAGGCGTTGCATAGATCATCGCAGGGTCCTCTGTTTGGCATGTGGTAGAGGGCGCGCCGGGTGAATGCAAATGCGTTAACGAACGCCCACAAAAGAAAAACCCCCGCCTGACGGGCAGGCGGGGGCGGGATTTCGCATCTCTATCGTTTTAGAAACGGTAGCCCAGCTGAAGACCGAGTGCCCACGCATCGTTGCCCGCGAATTGCGAGTTGATCGTGGTTGTGTTCGTGGGGCCAAGATCAATGTAACGCACACCAGCGGTGATGTCGTAGGTGGGCGTGGAATAGCGACCTGCCAGACCGTAGGCGAGAAAGCCGTCACGACCCTCAAGGTTGCCCACCGGACGATCGTTTTCCGGCTCATAGGTGAAGGTGCCGATGATCGAGAATTTCTCTGTCAGGCGACGCGCGACGCCAACCTCATATGTCGTGTAGTCGCCGTTGCCAAACGCGATCGGAAGCTGTGCCGTGTTGAGCGGGTTTGCCAGAAAGTCGGGCGGTGCGACCTGGAATTCCGACCATTCCTGCCAGCGGATCGAGCCGAAAACCAACATCTTCTCAGACACGGCGGAACGCGCGTGCAGGGTGACGGCCTGCGGGATTTCCACGGTGAAGGGTGCGCCCGTGTTGTCGGTAAAGTCATGTTCAGTCCTGGACTCATAGGTCAAGGCGAACTTCATCAGGATTTCTGGGATTTCAAAAGCCGCACCCAAAACGTATCCGAAGCCGATATCCGGGCTCACACTCAGGGTGTATGCGAAGGGCGGGCCAAGGACGGGCACCAGGTTTACGTTACCCTCAAGGCTCGTGGCGCGCAGACCGCCATAGATGCTGAACCGATCTGAGATCTGATATTTCAGATAGCCCGTGAGCGCGGTCGAGCTCACCTCTGCCGTGGACCCGGCAAAGGGGTAGGGTTGGATCGGGTAGCTGATATCCGCGCCAACCGGGTTGTTGCCGACGACAGCGAATGTGAGTTTTTCGTTCAGCTCTACTTTGAGGCCGACGGAGTAGCTCAAAAAGTTTTCTGCGATATCGCCGGAGGGCAAACCTGCGGGGAAGGCGAT
Source organism: uncultured Roseovarius sp. (assembly GCA_937884705.1). GTDB lineage: Bacteria > Pseudomonadota > Alphaproteobacteria > Rhodobacterales > Rhodobacteraceae > Roseovarius. Next base: position 1,970 of record CAKZYL010000413.1, read on the forward strand.
GGGCGGTGGCAATGCCGTGCTTGTGCCGCTGATATTGGCGTCCGCATATGTGACGCTGAATTGCAGATAGTTTTTGCCGCGCTCGTACAGGATCTGTGAGGGATCGTTGGCGCGCTGAATGCTGCCGGCAAACGCGGTTGTCGCGGTCAAACCGAGCGCAACAGCGGCTGTCGCTAGGAATTTCATCTGTCTCCACCTCCATTTAGTGCACATTTCGTACGTTTCGGGGGCGCAACCGGTCAATTTTAACCCTACGTAACCGCACGGCCAAAGCGCATGACGGGTCATGTGTTGAAACATAAATGTTACACTTTTAGGGAGAGCAGTGCCGCATCAGGCCGCTGTCTTGCGCGTTTCAGCACAGATATTTGCGTAATTGGCGCCAAAAATGATGATGGCGCCCAGAATTACGAAGATGTCGAGCGGCTCTGCGTAGAGTGTCAGCCCGATGATGGCGATCACGGGCAAGCGCAGGAAATCCACCGGCACGATGACCGTCGCAGGGGCCAGTGTCAGGGCCTTGGTCAGGCAGAAATGCGCGCAGAGACCCGCCAACCCGATCAGCACGAGCCAAGGCACCGATGGCAGGGAGGGAACGGCTATGTCGCCGTCATAGCCCGCGCAGACAATCCCGAGCACCGCCTGCATGGCGGTCATCCAAAAAAGAATGCACGTGAGAGATTGCGTCCGTGTCAGCCGTTTGGTGAGGATCATCGTCCCAGCAAACCCGATCGCTGCGATGGCCGCGCTGATCATGCCGACACTGATCGTCTCAGGGCTGGGGCGGGCCACGATCAGCACGCCGACAAAGCCGCATATGGCAGCAATCACGCGGATGCGCGTCAGGCGTTCGCCTAGAAAGAGAGGCGATAGGACCAGCACCCAGAGGGGGGATGTGAACTCAAGCGCCACGACCTGGGCAAGTGGGATCAGCGTCAGGGCGTAAAACCACAGGTTTTGGCCGGCAAAGTGAAAGACATTGCGCAGCGCATGGGTGCCCAGACGGTCATACTTCACTTCGCTGAGCGTGCCCAACATCTTTGCGAAGCCCACAACAACAATGAAGCCCACAAAGCTGCGGAACATCATGATTTCAAAGGTATCAAGCTCAAAGCTTACGCTGCGCCCACCCACGGCCATGCAGGAAAACGACACCACAGCGCCCATCATCCAGGCTGCCGCCTGCAGGATGTTGGCGTTCTCGATGCGCGCGGCATCTGTCATGGGGGTGTCCGGTGTGTTGAATGGTCTTCCCACCGTCATAGATGCCGCACTCAAACGCGTACAGCCGATTCCGCACAATCGATCGGTTCGTCGCCGAAATCTGTGAAAGATATCAGGCCGCACCCCTGCAAAGACGGCGCGCGCTTATTCCCACTCAATTGTGCCCGGAGGCTTTGAGGTGATATCGTAGGTGACGCGATTGATCCCTGGCACCTCGTTGATGATCCGTGTGGCTGTCTCGCCCAGAAATTCGTGGCTGAACGGGTAGTAATCCGCGGTCATTCCATCGACCGATGTCACGGCCCGTAAGGCGCACGCATAATCATAGGTCCTGCCATCACCCATAACGCCCACGGTGCGCACAGGCAGGATCGCCACAAAGGCCTGCCAGATCGCATCATAGAGCCCATGGCGGCGGATCTGATCGATATAGACCGCATCCGCGGCGCGCAGGATATCCAACTTTTCGCGCGTGATCTCTCCGGGGCAGCGAATGGCGAGGCCGGGGCCAGGGAAGGGGTGACGCCCAATGAAGCTCTGCGGCAGACCAAGCTCTCGGCCCAGGGCACGCACCTCATCTTTGAAGAGCTCGCGGAGCGGTTCCACCAGCTTCAGCCCCATCTTCTCGGGCAGGCCGCCCACATTGTGGTGGGATTTTATCGTGACCGAAGGCCCACCGGAAAAGGACACCGATTCAATCACATCCGGATAGAGCGTGCCTTGGGCCAAGAACTCCGCGCCGTCGATCTCATTGGCATGTTTCTGGAACACGTCGATGAAGAGCTTTCCAATGGTTTTGCGTTTGGTTTCGGGATCAGCTTCACCGTCTAACGCTCTGAGAAAAAGCTCAGATTCGTCTGCGTGGATCAGCGGGATGTTGTAGTTGTCCCGAAACATGCTCACGACTTCTTCGGCCTCGCCCTGGCGCAACAGCCCGTGATCTACAAAGACGCAGGTCAGTTGATCTCCGATGGCTTCATGGATCAAGACCGCAGCCACCGAGCTGTCGACACCACCGGAGAGGCCGCAAATGACCTGTTTGTCGCCCACCTGCGCGCGGATTTTGGCAATGGCTTCCTCGCGGTAGGCGCCCATTGTCCAATCGCCGGAGAACCCCGCCATCCGAACAAAATTTTCATAGATCATTTTGCCATTGGGCGTGTGATGCACTTCGGGGTGGAACTGCACCGCGTAGAAATGGCGCTGCGTGTCGGCTGTGATGGCATAAGGTGCATTGGGCGAGGTGCCGTACACCTCAAAACCGGGTGCAATGCGGCTCACATGATCGCCGTGGCTCATCCACACCTGTTCGCGGTGCTCGGATCCTTCGAACCAACCGTTCAGCAACGGAAGCGTGTCGCCCTCTGGTGTAACATAGGCCCGGCCAAATTCGGCCGTGCCGCCGCCGCCCGAGATCTTGCCGCCCTCCACCTGGCCGCCAAGCTCTTGCATCATCACCTGTTGGCCATAGCAAATGCCCAGGATCGGCACGCCCATCTCAAAGACGGAGGCCGGGGGGCGGGGGCTGCCCTCGCGCACCACGCTGTCGGGCCCACCCGAGAAGATCACGGCCTTGGGCGCGAAATCGGCCAGGAAGGCATCCGTGACTTGCTGATAGGGGTGGATTTCGCAGTAAACATTCAGCTCGCGCAAGCGACGCGCAATAAGCTGGGTCACCTGGCTGCCGAAATCGATGATCAGAAGGCGGTCGTGCGATGTCTCTTTGCTCATACCGGCCTCTAACCCGTCGCCTATGCGCTTTCAAGCCGCGACCTGTGTCGCAACTGAACGCGAATGTCGCTTTCCCGCCTGAAAGGCCGCAATCCCGCCGGAGTGCGCAGCGACCAGACGGTAGAACGCAGGGCAAATCAGCTATGTGCAGACCCTAAGGAGAGTGGGCATGACAGAGGCACCAACGCGCAGACGTGGACGTGGCGGCGGGGGAGCGGCGCGTCGTGCAGAGCGCACATCCGTCAAAATTGAGACCGCCAAGTACATTGAGCGCAACATTCCCAATTTTGAGGTTCTGACCGAAGAGGCGCTCGATATCATCGAAACCAACGCCGAAACCATCCTCGAGGAGGTCGGTGTTAACTTCATCGATAACCCGGCCGCATTGGCCCGGTGGCGTGAGGCCGGGGCCGATGTTCAGGGAGAGCGGGTGCATATTCCGCGCGGTCTGGCCCGTGAGTTGGTCAA
>CAKZYL010000414.1 GCA_937884705.1 uncultured Roseovarius sp.
AGCAACTGACGCATCAGACGGCGGGCGCGTTGTTGCAGGCGGGCCTGGCGGAGGACGGTTTGCCGCCCGAGCTGGCGGAGCACGTGTTGAGGCAACGGGGCCTGTCGCGTCCGGGTGGTGCTGTGCGTGTGGAAACAGGGCTGGCGGTGCCGGTGGTCGGGTTGGGTGCGTCGGCGGCGACGTATTACCCAGCGGTGGGTAAGGTGCTGCGGGCGCAGATGATCCTGCCCGACGACGGCGGTGTGGCCAATGCCATTGGTGCGGTCGTGGGCCGTGTCACTGTGCGCAAGAGCGGCACGGTCACGTCGCCGGGCGAAGGACAATTCCGCGTGCACCTGCCGGACGGGCTCGAAAGCTTAGCCGATCAGACAGCGGACCATGGCCGATTGGAAGCGGTATTGCAGGACGCGGCACATGTCGATGCGCGTGCCGCAGGGGCCGAAGACATCGAGATACGCGTTCACCGCGATATCCGCACCGCACAGGCCGAAGCCCGTGAGGTGTTTGTCGAAGCCGTGTTGACGGTGGAGGCATCGGGTCGGCCAAGGGTGGCAGAACAGGCGAACCCCCTATAGCGCGGGGTCGCGCTGTGCTACCTAGGCAGTGTTTTTTACCGACTCATTTCAGACAGTTTTACAGAAAGGTGGCGATATGCCCCAGATTACCAAGGCGACGGTGCAGGATTTTGGCGCCGCAAACAGCCGGCTGGAATTCCGGATCGTTGTCGAGTTCAACAATGATGCGACCCAGACCGACACCTACAATTTCAATGTCAGCAACAACAAGCACTGCCTGGCCTCGTACCTGGACGCGAATGCACCGAGTGCGGCGGACAAGAACACGATTGTGGCCATGTCGGAAACCGATTTCAGCGCCGCGTTCAATCTGTACGCCAAGGAGATGGCGGCCAAGCTGGTCGGCAAAAACAGTGACACGTTCAACCCGTCGGCAGATGAAAACCGCCTTGTCGTCAGTCGGATTGCCTTTGTCAGCGATCAACGGCGGCTGGGCGGCGATGTGCATTGTTTTCCGGTGATGATCGGGCCGGTTCTGACGCCCAAATGTGTTGAGCTGACGCGGGTTCAGCTGAATGATTTCAAGTCGGTGACGAGCTTTCTTTTTGGATATTCGGACGCAAAGAACGCCAGCGCCAAAGCGGATGCCAACACAGCATGGGGACGCAGCGGTGCGTTTTTCAAATCACTGGTTGGTGAGCCGAACGAAGTGTTGGAGGCAATTCAGGTCGAAATGATCGAAGCACGTCTGAACAAGAACAAGAGCGTGCTCGACAAGATGAACTCCAAGCAGAGTTACCTTGATCGCGTGGCCAAGGCGGAGCAAGAGGCGCTGGATGCGCGGGTTGGCGGCAGTTCGCAAGCGGGCCCAAGCGGCGCTGGCGCACCGCCGCCATATCGGAGCAATGGCTGAGGGCTACTCCGCCGCGCGTTTCGGCAGGACCCAGCCGGGACGGACGAAGTGGCAGGTGTAGCCGTTGGGAATGCGTTCGAGGTAATCCTGATGTTCAGGCTCAGCCTCCCAGAAATCGCCGACGGGTTCCAGTTCGGTCACCACCTTGCCGGGCCAGAGGCCGGACGCCTCCACATCTGCGATGGTGTCCTCGGCCACCTTCTTTTGCGCCGCGTCCACATAGTAGATCGCAGAGCGGTAGCTGAGGCCGCGGTCATTGCCCTGACGGTTCAGCGTGGTGGGGTCGTGGATCTGAAAGAAGAACTCCAGCAGGTCGCGAAAGGTGATCATGCCGGGGTCGTAGATGATCTCGATCCCTTCGGCGTGGGTGCCGTGGTTGCGATAGGTGGCATTGGGCACGTCGCCGCCGGTGTAGCCCACGCGCGTGGACTTAACCCCGGGCAGCTTGCGCATCAGCTCTTCCATGCCCCAGAAACACCCCCCAGCCAGAACGGCGCGATCTTCGCTCATGCCACATCCTCCACTTGATCCAGATATGCGCCGTAGCCCTCGGCCTCCATGTCGTCACGATGCACAAACCGAAGGGCGGCGGAATTGATGCAATAGCGTAGCCCGCCGCGATCTCTCGGTCCATCAGGAAAGACATGACCGAGATGGCTGTCACCATGTTTTGACCGCACCTCGGTGCGCATCATGCCAAGGGTCGCATCCACATGTTCCGTGACGTGGGTATGCTCAATAGGCTTGGTGAAGCTCGGCCAACCGCAGCCAGACTCAAACTTATCGGCCGATGCAAAGAGCGGCTCACCAGAAACCACATCGACATAGATGCCCGGTTCTTTGTGGCTGTTGTATTCGCCGGTGAAGGGCCGTTCCGTGCCGGCTTGCTGTGTGATGTGATATTGAATGGGCGTGAGACCGGCGATCGCCTCGTCGCTTCGTTGATACGCCATAGCGTGTGTCCTCCCTAAAGTCCTGCACCCCTTAAATGGGAACTCGATGGTACAATTGAAACCTCTCTGCTGGCTACCACGGCGATTTGAACACACCTGCCGCAGAGCGCGCATAGATTTTCAGCACATGTTTCGGCGATTGGCCGTTATCGCCGCATCCAACGATTGGCGGCGCCGAGGATCTTGTGTGCCAGCTCAGAGAGCGGCGGCGTGAACAGATCGGCACCGGTCCATGAGCCTTGCACGAAAACAGATTTGAGATGCGACATGCGGTCAAATCCGTGCTTTCCGTTATAGGCCCCGATACCGCTTTCCCCTACGCCACCGAATGGAAGATTTTCCTGGGCGGCATGCAAAAGCGTATCATTGATTGTGATCCCTCCTGCCATGGTGGACGACTGAACCCGCGCGGCGCGCCCTTTGTTTTCACCAAACCAATAGAGCGCCAGGGGTTTGGGACGCGCCCTCACAAAGTCCAGCGCGTCGTCCAGATGTTTGTAGGGCAAGATCGGAAGGATCGGGCCAAAAATCTCTTCCTGCATAATCTCCATGTCATCGCTGACATTTGTCACCACGCTGAGAGGCAGGCGCCGTTGGATCTCAGAGGGCTCCGCATGGGCAATCACATGGGCCCCTTTGGCCGTGGCATCGGCCAGCAAAGCGCCGAGACGATCGTAATGCGCTTGATTTATGATCGCCGTAAGCTCTCCGTTATTGGCGACTTCGGGGTACATGGCCCTAGCAGTTTCTAGGGTCAGCGCAGGCACATCTCCCAGCATGTCCTCAGGAACAAGCATGTAATCCGGCGCAATGCAGGTCTGACCCGCGTTGAACATTTTCCCCTTCACAACGCGTTTCAGCGCCGTTTCCAGGTTTGCTGTTCGGTCGATGATCACTGGCGACTTGCCGCCCAACTCGAGCGTCACAGGCGTCATGTGTTCCACGGCCGTCGCCGCGACGAGACGACCAACGCGCGTGGATCCAGTGAACACCAAATGATTCAATGGCAGCTTGGTCAGTGCTTGCGCCACGTCTGGGCCACCGCCAATCACAGCCACGTCTTCGATGTCAAACGCCTCCGACATCAGGCGCTCAAACAGAGCGCTGAAAATCGGCGTTCCTTCGCTGGGCTTTACGATCGCGCGGTTGCCGGAAGAGATCGCGGCGATGAGAGGCGCGACGCTCAGAAAGAGAGGGTAGTTCCAGGGCGCGATGATCCCCACCACGCCCAAGGGCTGCGGCACGATGCGGCCTCTGCCGGGCCAGAAGGCAGGGTCTGTCCAGACATGTCTCGGCGCCATCCAGCTTTGCAGGCTGCGCTTGGCCTTTGAGATCAGGTGCAATGTCGGAATAACGTCGGCCAGGCGAGTTTCATGGTTGGCGCGATTTCCGAAATCTGAATGTATCGCAGCGATCAATTCAGATTCATTGTCCTCAATGACCTTTTGCAGACGGGTCAGGTGGTTCAAGCGGACCCCGAGAGGCGATACCGGTCGCGCGGCGTGGGCTGCTGTCTGTAACTTGAAGGCGGCATTTAGCCTGTCGATTGGTGTTTCGATTTTTTCATGTGCAACCATCTGGTTCGCGTCCTTTGCTGGCAGCCACCCTCTCACCATTGCGATATGGGGGCGCTACGGGCATTATCAAATGACAAGAGACAGCGAGGCCCATCATGACCCTGCCAACGGTAGATCTGAAAACCCAACCAGATGTCACGGCTTTCTTTGACGAGGCGTCTAACACAATCAGCTATGTTGTGAAGGATCCCGACAGCACATCCTGTGCCGTGATCGATGCCGTCATGGAGTTTGATCAAGCGGCAGGTCGGCTGACCTATGACGGATCAAAACGCATTGTGGACCACATCCGCGCCCATGACCTAAAGCTTGAGTGGATCATTGAAACTCATGTGCACGCCGATCACCTGTCGGGTGCGCCTTATGTCCAGGACGAGCTTGGCGGCAAGCTGGGCATCGGACTCGGCATTATGTCGGTGCAAGACACGTTCGGCAAAATCTTCAATGAGGGGACAGAGTTTCAGCGCGACGGGTCGCAATTCGATGCGCTTTTCGAGGACGGCGACGAGTACATGGTGGGCGGCATGCGCTGCTTTGCGATCCATACGCCAGGGCATACGCCGGCCTGTATGGTCCACGTCATGGGCAATGCGGGCTTTGTGGGCGACACGCTTTTCATGCCCGATGGCGGCTCAGCGCGCGCCGATTTTCCCGGCGGCGATGCAGGAGAGCTTTTCGATTCCATCCAGCGCGTGCTCGCACTACCCGATGAAACCCGGCTCTTTATCTGCCATGACTATGGCCCGGGCGGGCGGGCGATTTCCTGGGAAACGACCGTTGGTGAACAAAAGGAAAAGAACATCCACGTGGGCGGCGGCAAATCCCGCGAAGAGTTCATTAAGTTCCGCACTGAACGCGACGCGCAGCTTGCCGTGCCCAAACAAATTATCCCGGCGCTGCAGGTCAACATGCGCGCGGGCGAAGTGCCAACCGATGGCGACGGCAATATGGTCCTGAAGTGGCCGGTCAATAAGCTATAGCGAACACCACCGCCCAGAAATAAACGCCCGCCGGGGAAATGGCGGGCGTTTTGGTTTTTGTTGGACGGCTGGCTGTCGGAGGGTTACTCCTGAGCCGCTTCTTCTTCGACTGCTTCTTCGGCCTCCATCTCCATCACGATGGGGAAGCTATCCGGTGTCGGATCAGCAGCCTCCTTCGATTCCGGCGGCAGCAAAAGGCCGACATAATAGATCGCCACGATAAAGAGGACCGGGCCGAAGAATGTGACCATTGCGAGCACAAAGCCCTTGCCCATTTGAGTGATGATCGAACTGCGGGCGTTTGTGACGTCGAAGGCAGATTCGCTGGATTTAAAATTGGCAGACATTTACCTTCTCCTTAATTATCCAGCGGTGCATAGCCGTGTTCCTGCGCCCAGACGTACCAGTTGTCGACAACTGTACCTGTGAGCAGGATGCCGATACCGCCTGTCAGCGTTGTCAGCACAGCAAACCACCACGCCCAGCGGTGAATGCCTTCCATCGTGGCATTGAAGCCCATGGTCCACCGCCAGAAGAGCGCCGCCCGTTCTGTCGCCGTACCGCGGTCGGCGATCTGGTCCAGCTCCCGGTCACCGCCAAAGCGGGAGACCGCGAGGATCGTGGCGCCATGCATCGCAAAGAGCAGCGTGGAACCATAGAGGAACGCAATCGAAAGCGCATGGAACGGATTGTAGAACAGGTTGCCGTAGACAACGGACAGGGTCATCGTCCAATCCAAGTGGCTGAAGATGCCGTAAGGCACGGCCTCGGACCAGCTGCCCATGGCAAGCGGGCGGAAGAAGCCCAGCACCATAAAGAGCCAGATGGCAGATCCAAACGCCCAAAAGACATGCTTGCCCATCTTCAGTTGCTTGGCGAGGTAGAAGGACCGCGCCCACCACAGCATAACCGAGACCATCAGGAAGAAACTGGCAATAAACCAGGCAAGCCCGTCATCCCACGGCGGAATGCCAAGGCCCACTTCGGCTGACGGTGGATCGAGCGAGAACCAGAACAGATCGCGGATGAACACCGCCGGATTGTAGCCGGCTTGATCCCAGTAGCTGAGCCCGACGATCACAAACCAGATCAAGCCAGCACCTAGGGACGCCATTCCCAGACCACCCAGATAGAAGGGGCCAATCTGGGCGTTTCCGAACCATCCGACCAGACGGCTGAACCGCGTGCCTTGGGTTCGTTCGCGCAGATCCACGTCTTCGACCATACCCATTTCAGCGGGGCCATCGACCTGCACTTGCGTGAAGATATTGAAATACTCAGCCATTGACGCCTCCTTCAATGTCTACCCAGAAGGGCATATCCGGGAACCAGTACCACCAGTCGAGCCACGCATCGAACCAGACCGTGCCTGAGATCACGATGCAGACCGCCGACCAGAACCCCGCGTTGAGCGCCAAAAGCAAACCCAACCGGTGAATGCCGAGCGGCCCGATTGAATAGCCGATAAAGTCACGGAAGAACGTGTCTTCATGTTCCGGCGTGCGCATCTCATTGCCCTCTTCAGGGTTGGCCGCCGACAGGATCAGTGAACCATGCAGCGCAAGCGCGAGCGTCGTGGTGAAGAAGAACGTGATCGCCACCATATGCGCCGGGTTGTAGTGGAAGTTGCCATAGGCATAGCCCACATTGTTCACCCAATCGAGGTGGGACCAGATGCCGTACGGGAAGCCATGGCCCCAGGCGCCCATCAGAACCGGGCGGATCACCACCAGGGTGGTGTACGCCAGGATCGCAACGCTAAACGCAAATGGCACGTGGTATCCCATGCCCAGCTTGCGGCAAATCTCCACCTCCCGCAGCGCCCAACTTATGAATGCGCCGTGGGCACAGATCGTGACAACCTGCCAGATGCCCCCTTCATTCAACGGCGCCATGCCAAGACCCACGTCCAGATCCGGTGGCTCGATCGAGATCAGCCAGGGGTTCCAGACGCCATCGATCGATGTGCCGTAGAAGATCATCAATGTGCCGAGCGCCGCGAAAAATACCGTCGTCACCCCGAAGAAGCCGACGTAGTATGGCCCGACCCAGAAATCGAACAGGTCACCGCCCACTAGGGTCCCTCCCGGAACCCTGTACTTTCTTTCAAAAGAAAGCATCGCCATGATTTATTCCTTTCTCGGGAAGCTTTGATCCAAAGGAAACGCTGACTGATGCAAGTCAGCTTTTGCTTTGTTAAGCGGGTATTGCATCAGTCAGCGTGCCCCTTGGACAAAATGCGCCTGGGCTTTCGCCCAGACAGTGAAGTGGCGCGTGACTTGACTTGATCCCGAAAAGGACCCCTCTCTTTGCAAAGCGCTTGGCCCGTCACCAGGCGCCTTTAACGCGGAAGGGTGATCTTGTCCGATCTGCATTGTGAAAGCCTGTCGGCCTCCACGTCGATCTCGGAAAGATCATCAGCCTGTGTAACCACAACGGCGTCCAAATGAGACAGACTCAACAGAGCCGTTGCAATTCATCTGTCAGTTTAAGTTTACAGTATGGGATGTCAATGAATTTGTACGTTTTTTGTGCAGTTTCATTGCACCAGACCGGTACATAAATTCGCGCAGCGCATGCGCCATTGCGCGACACTTTTTCAATCCGAAAAGCTTGTGGATAACCGCCGATTTACTGAACTATCGCGGCAAATTTGGCGATGTTATCGCGTCCAAACGCTTCTAGCTCAATCTCACGGTCTGTGGAGGGATCAAAGACCGAGAGACGGTTTCCTTCGCGCAACCGGACATGCACGACCCCGTCATTGGGCGCACCGTTGCGCAGGCGTTCACGGCGGATAACGCGTTCTATTGTAGAAACGAATCCCCCGTCTCCAGCTGCATATTCCGCGATCACGGCGCCGTCTTCGTCCGAAATCCGGGCTGCACCTGTCACGGTTCCCTGCAGTCGAATGATCTTCTCGGATAGGATATCACCATCAGGCGGCTGCGCGAGCAAAGGCCGATCGGTCAGGCTGGCGTAAAACACAAGGGTCAATACGAATGCGACAAGGACAAGCATGCCGCGTAGCAAAGCCGTAGGTATTTTCTCATCGCGCCGAACAGCCATTTGCGTGGTGTCAGCCATATCTCATGCCTCCGTTAGTGCAGAGACAGAATACCGGACAGCGTGAAGGTGTCAATTTTAACTTACACTTTGACTGTAAGCTTATCTGCGAAATAGGATCTCTCTATTGTACCGACGGGTCAGCAAAAGCCCCAGCGCGCAGGTGATCAAGCTAAAGGACAGCACATAGGTGATATTGATGTAGGTTGGTGAATAGGTCGGATAAATTCCAACGCGCACCAGCCCGGTCAGATGGAATAGCGGGTTCCACCACAAGATATCCTGCGCAAATCTGGGAAGATCCTCATAGATGAAAATGACGCCAGACGCGATGAAGAGCGGCCGGGTCAGAATGCCCCAGACCACGCCCCAAACAGGAAAAAGCCCTATTAAACAGCAATTTAAACATCCAACCCCAAAGGCCACCATAATGCAGAGGGTGAAGGCCTCGATTATCGGCGGCAAATCAAAAACGACACCCACGTCAATCAACGACACAATGGTCGCAAAGAGCAAAACCGCGATCGCAACACCGGTAAGAGAGTTCAGCAACAACCGGGCAAGAATGGCATCAATCCAATTGACGGCCGGATATCTTAGCAAAGGTCGAGAAAAGTCGATCGCCTGAGCACATGGCATGGAAATGCTGTTGTAAAGATGCAGGATCAAATACCCGCTCGCGTAGAACAAAATAAAGCTGGTGCCCAACGAGGGGTTTCGCAACAAGAGCGAAAACCCAAGGCTCAGAAACATAATCCCTGCCACGGGTTCCAGCACCGCCCAAATGTATCCACCAGGTGTCCGCCCGTAACGGGTCGACATTTCGCGCAGCATCAAGGCGAAGATGTTGCGCAATGTCCCAAATCGTTTGAATTGGGCCGCTGTCGGGTTATTGCCGGGAAGTCGCACTGGCTGCTCACGATTGATTGGTTGGACAAAGACTATGGCGATGTTTTAAGCTAATATGCTAAATACAGGCAAAAAACTATAACAGCTTTGAGCACGGACCCTATTCGCATGGACAATGAAGGCTCAGCTTTGCGGCCGGGAGACGCGTTACCCGAAGAGGGTGGTAGCGAGAAGACCCCGGAAGAAAAAGAAACGGATCGCGAGGCCACAAACGCAGCCGTTGCCGTGTTTTCGTTTGCGTCCAGACGCGCCGTGCCGCCCAAGCCTCAGGACACCCTTTCTACACCCGAGCCCAAAGGACAGGGGATGGGTCAAGGCCAACGGAGGGGACAAGGCAAGGGCAGAGGTAAAGGCAAAGGGGGTGGGCATGGAAAAGTTGCTCATCTCAACGCTCAGAACAAAGCGGCCGGACAGCAAGCCGGCAAAGCTTTAAGACGCGATGCAGTTCCGCCAATAAACGCGCCCAATAGAGGGCCTAACCAGAGATCAGCGCAACCTGATGTCGCAATCAAACCCCTTGCGAAACCCGCGAAAATGCGGAGCCGCCATTGGGGCATTATTGCCACGTTCTTGATGCTGGTTATCGTGCCCTTCTTGGCGATTGTCAGCTATCTGTTCTTTGTCGCACAACCTCAGTACCACTCGATCACCGGGTTCACGGTGCGCAGTCAGGAGGAAAGCGGGGCAAATGATCTGCTCGGTGGCCTGGCGCAGTTGACCGGTGGATCCACGGCCTCAGACAACGATATCCTCTATGAGTTCATTCGCAGCCAGGGCATGGTTGAGCGCGTCAATGAGACCATCGATCTGCGCGCACATTATTCCCAGTATTGGCCCAATGACTGGTTCTTCTCCATTTGGGACGATGCCACCAAGGAAGATCTCATCTGGTATTGGAACCGAATTGTGGGCGTATCCTACGATCAGGGCACGGGCCTCATTGAGGTGCAACTCACCGCTTTCGATCCCGACACAGCCGTCGCCCTAACCCAAGCCATCGTTGACGTCAGCCAGGATCAGATCAACCGCCTCAACCTCGCCGCGCGCACTGAGGCGATGCAATACGCAATGACCGATCTTGAAGAATCTCTGGAGCGGTTGAAAGAAGCGCGACAAGCTCTGACAGCTTATCGGACTGCGTCACAGATTGTGGATCCGGAATTGGACATCGGGACGCGCATGGGAGTCATGAACAGCCTGCAACAAGAGCTGGCAAGCGCGCTTGTCGAATACGACCTTCTTCTGGGACAAACCTCTCCAAGCGATCCGCGCCTACGCGACGCGGAGCAGCGCATAGAAGTGATCCGGGATCGGATTTCCATTGAACGGCAGAACATATCATCCTCGAGCACCGAAACGGGCGGTGTAGAAGAGGATTACCCAACTCTTATCGCAGAGTTTGAACGTTTGACGACAGACGTTGAGTTCGCCGAACAAGTTTATTTCGCATCACTTCAAGCGATGGAGATTGCGCGGGACGAGGCCAACAGATCCAGCCGCTATTTGGCCACCTATATCAGCCCGACCCAGCCAGACACCTCTGAATACCCGCGCATTTTTGTGCTGTCGGCGCTTTCCCTGCTGTTCCTGACGCTTGCATGGTCCATTGGCACGCTTATCTACTACTCAATCCGAGACAAATCCTGATTGAGCGATGCTGACATTTGAGAACCTGACAAAAGGGTTTTGGGTGAACGGGCATTACCGCGTGGTGATCGACGATCTGGATATTGCCCTGCCAGACGGAAAGTCCCTGGCGCTGATGGGGCGCAACGGTGCGGGCAAATCCACCCTCATGGAGCTGATCTCGGGCATCATGCGCCCGGATAAGGGTCGGGTCTATTCCGACGGTTCCATATCTTGGCCGATCGGTCTGTCATCGGCGTTTCACCGCGAGATGTCAGGCGCCGAGAATGTGCGCTTCATCGCGCGCATCTACGGCGTGGATACCGAAGAGCTGCTGGAATTTGTCATGGACTTCAGCGAACTGGGTGAGTTTTTCTATATGCCGGTGCGGGCATACTCTTCTGGTATGAGGTCGCGACTGGCGTTTGGCACGTCGATGGGCATCAAGTTTGACTACTACCTCGTGGATGAGGTTACAGCAGTGGGCGACGCGCGCTTCAAGCGCAAAAGCCAAGCCGTATTCGCAGAGCGTATGAAGAGTTCCAGCGCCATTGTGGTCAATCACTCTATGGGCCAGTTGCGCAGCCTTTGCGACGCCGGGCTCGTTTTGGAAGGCGGCAAGGTGACCTATTTTGACGACCTTGAAGAGGCCATTGAGTATCATCAGAATTCCATGGCATAGAAGCGGCGTCTGCCAGTGTTGGCCGAGGTAAAGAGGACACATTCCATGGCCAACCACGTCTATAAAAACGATCTGCCCGACGGTTTGGATCTTGGCCCCGTGGTGGCCATTGACTGTGAGACGATGGGGCTCATTCCGCATCGTGACCGTCTGTGTGTTGTCCAACTCTCGGGCGGAGACGGAAACGCGCATTTGGTCCAGATAGAACAGGGCCAATCAGAGGCCCCTAATCTGGCCGCGCTTCTGGAAAACCCTGAAGTGCTCAAGCTGTTCCACTTCGGGCGTTTTGATATCGCGGTGATGTACAATGCCTTTGGCGCACTCACCGCCCCGGTTTACTGCACCAAGATCGCCAGCAAACTGGTGCGGACCTACACCGATCGTCACGGCCTGAAAAATCTGCTGCAAGAGCTGTTGGGCGTCGATGTATCCAAGCAACAGCAGTCTTCTGATTGGGGCGCGTTACAGCTGACGGACGCGCAAGTTGAGTATGCAGCCTCCGACGTGCTCTATCTCCATCAGCTGCGCGATAAGCTTGCCGGCATGCTGGCGCGTGAAGGGCGCACAGGCCTGGCTCAGGCCGCATTCGATTTTCTACCGACCCGTGCAATGCTGGATCTTCAGGGTTGGCCTGACACAGATATCTTTTCGCACTGATCATGAGCTGGCGGGATCAATTCCACTCCAGCTTCGTGGCGTTCATGAAGATCCTGCTCCCGCTGATCGCGCTGGGCATTCTCTCCACCTTGTTTCTCTTCTCGGATAATTTCGATCCCGGAGAGGCCGTTCCCACGGCCGCGATCGATCTGCAACAACGGGCAGAGGATCAGGGCGCGACCAATGCGACCTTTGCAGGGGTGACAGCATCCGGCGACAAGGTTCTTCTTGTGACCGAAAAATCACGGCCCTCAGCTGATAATCCAGACGTGTTTTTGGCCGATGACGTTTTGGCCGAATACCTCCTGTCATCTGGTACGGCCATTGATATCAGATCGCTCCATGGCGAAATGGATCAAAGAAACAACAGCGCCTCTCTCACCGGCGACGTTTTGGTGAAAACGACAACCGGTTACACAATCTCCACCGACGCGCTGAGCACCCAGTTCGACACGCTTTTTGCAGAGTCTATGGGGCCAATTTCAGGCCAAGCGCCCGCGGGTGATCTGACCGCCGGGCGCATGGTGCTCGAACACAACGACGAAACTGGCACACCGCATTTGCGTTTTACCGATGGGGTCAAGCTGGTATACGAGCGGCACGTCCAAGAGGAATGATGTGTTGTCACCGTGGATCACAAAAGGCTTTGCAGTAGCTGCCATTGCTGCCTGCAGCGTGGCGCCCGGCTTTGTCGTGGCGCAGTCCAACCAAGTGGCTTTTGGCAATTTCCAGGACAACGCCGATCTGCCGATCGAGGTGACAGCCGACAATCTGGATGTGAACCAAAACGATGGCACCGCAATGTTCACCGGCAACGTGATGATCGGGCAAGGCACGATGCGCCTATCCGCACCGGAAGTTCTTGTCGTGTATCAAGACGGCCAAAGCGGAATCGAGCAACTCAAGGCCAAAGGCGGTGTCACTTTGGTCAGTGGTGAAGATGCCGCCGAGGCGGTCAACGCCGATTACAATCTGGAAACGGGGCTGATCAACATGCGTGGGAACGTGCTGTTGCTCCAAGGCGCAAACGCGATCGCGGCAGAGGCGATGACAGTAGACACGCGTTCAGGAACCGCGCAGATGTCGGGCCGGGTGAAAACCGTTTTGCAACAGGGTGAGGAGTGAGGCATGGTTGAGCGTCGCCTTCATCTTGTGCATGAAAACACCGGTCTGGTGGTCAGCTCTATTCGCAAGAGCTACAAGAAGCGTGTGGTCATCCGGGATGTGTCGCTCACCATGCAGCAGGGTGAAGTTGTGGCTTTGCTCGGCCCCAACGGATCCGGCAAAACCACCACCTTTTATGCAATCGCGGGTCTGGTGCAGCCCGAAGGCGGCCGCGTGACCATTGATGGCCGCGATGCCACCCACCTGCCGATGTATCGGCGTGCGAAGCTTGGGATCGGCTACTTGCCGCAAGAGATGTCGATTTTCCGAGGAATGTCTGTCGAAGACAACATTATGTCTATTCTGGATATCGCCGAAAAAAGTCGCTCGCGCCGACGGGAACGGTTGGAAAGCCTGCTGGCTGAGTTTTCCATTGAACATCTGCGACGCGTGCACGCGCTGGCACTTTCCGGCGGGGAACGTCGTCGGGTTGAGATTGCGCGCTGTCTTGCCGCCAATCCCAAGTATCTCTTGCTGGATGAGCCCTTTGCCGGCGTTGATCCCATCTCAGTGGGAGATATTCGTAAGCTTGTGGCGGATCTGAAAACCCGTGGCATCGGTGTTCTGATCACCGATCACAATGTGCGCGAAACCCTTGAGATCGTGGATCGCGCGTACATCCTGCATGACGGTATGGTGCTTATGTCGGGAAAACCAGATGAGGTTGTCAGCAACGAAAATGTCCGGCGTGTCTACCTTGGCGACAACTTTCGCATCACGTAGTTTCGTAGATGTCCAAAATTTTGGACAGATTGCTTCGTTCAAATTTCATTGACAACTGGCAGGGTAAGATCGTCAAATGGGGCATGTTCTGTTGGGTCGCCCAATTTGCATCTTCAGAGGTTTGCACCACTGGCCAAGATCGGCGAGGCAGTTCGTTAATATCGATTAAGATGTAGGCAAAACCGTACGAATGCGTCCGCATTTGTCGCTGTCTCCATCAATCATAGGAGGATCTATGCGTTATCAAGTCACCGGCAAACAGATTGATGTAGGCGATGCTCTGAAGACATATGCGGAACAGGAACTTACTGAAGTTATTGAGAAATTTGCAGGCCGACCGACTGATGCGCATGTTGTTTTCTCGCGGTCAAGCGGCGCTTACAATTGCGAAACAACCATCCATCTGTCCACCGGTTTGACGGCGCAAGCCCGCGCGCAAGACCACGAAATATATTCGGCTTTTGACCAATGTCGCGAGAAAATGGAAAAACAACTGCGGCGATACAAGCGCAGGCTGAAAGACCATCATCGCACGCGCGCTGAACCTGTTGAAATATCTGGCGCCTCTTCGTATATCCTAGCCAGCGAACCCGAGGGAGAGGATTCGGAACCCGATAATCTGCAGCCAATTATCGTGGCCGAAATGGAGGCGAGAATTCCTTCACTTTCGGTTGGTGAGGCAGTGATGCAGATGGAATTGGCGGGCGCACCGGTGCTTGTATTTCGGAACGAAAGCAAAGATGGCGTAAACGTCGTCTACAGACGTGATGATGGAAACATTGGCTGGATTGATCCGTAATCTACACACTCAACTCGTGTAGCGGGTGATCCTTCGGAGCAGACTAAATGGACATGTCCACGATCCTCAAACCAGAGGCCGTTCGCGTTCTTTCTGGTGTGTCGAGTAAGAAGCGTTTGTTTCACGAATTAGGCGGCTTGGTCGACACCGCTTATAGTATAGACTCCACCGACACCATCGATGCATTGTTAGAGCGAGAAAGCCTTGGGCCAACCGGTGTCGGCCATGGCGTGGCACTGCCGCACGCGCGCATGGCTCGCGTTGATCGCGTAATGGGCGCCATGATCCTTTTGGAAAAGCCGGTGGCATTTGATTCGGTGGATCGTCAGCCGGTGGATCTTGTTTTTGGGCTCCTGGCCCCGGAAGATGCCGGTGTCGATCACCTGAAGGCCTTGGCCTTGATCTCACGCACGCTCAAGGAACATTCGATTTGTGCCAAGCTGCGGTCCAACCGGAACCCGAACACATTGCACACAATCATGACTGAGGCGCTACCGGTCAAAGCGGCCTAAGCCTTCCAGGGCTCAAATCCAAACAGCATGTAGTCGCGCTGATAAACCTGAGAGGCCAGGGCTTCGAGCGCGTCATCGTAGATATCGGCCAGCGAAAACGGCGCCGGGATGGGAATGGGCGTGAGCTTGGGTGGTTTTGAATACCCCAAGCTTTTCGCCAAGTTTGGCAGCGCGCGCGGCAACTCTTCTTCTCGCAAAACATGATCTGGCAACGCAAAAGCGGCAAAGCCCTGCAGGACTTCGGTCTGGCTGGCCCAGTGGGAATCGACCCGGATGTTCGTCTGGCCCGCCAGGTTGGCACCCAGAAACTCGAGAAACGCGGAAAACGCCTCGTAATGCGCCTCCTTCGAGTAGTCCTCGCTTGGCCAATCACCCGGTATGGGCAGCTTGTGAAAGTTGCGCAGGGTCTTGCGAATATCTGAGAACGTGCCGTCACCTCGTGGCAGGATGCGCGTGCAAAACACATCATAGGCCCGCGCCAATGGGTGCCGCAGCACCGTAAAGCTGCGATGCGCCTTGTTGCGACGTTTCCAACGACGCAAAGCCCGCTGGTTCATCTGCGTGGGCAGTGTGTCTTGCGCCACATCGTCAAGCGCTGCGATCCACCTGCGCACGGTCTCCTCCGGGCCGGAACGCACGGGCATGTAGAGCAGCGGCGCCTTGGCCCCCGTGACAAAGGCCGGCACACCAGCCCCGCGTCGCGGTTCAAAATTGGGCGTTCTCGTCAGGTTAAAGCGGTCCACACCAGAAAGCGCCTGCTCCATTTCCTTGAAGTTTTCGACCTTGTCAGACAACGGGCTGGGGTTTTGCTTTTTGAGAGAGGCGTCGAGCGCGTCAAGTTGATGCTCAACGCCCAAAAACCGCGCGAGCCCATTCATCACGGCCACATCCTGCAGGTCCTCATAGTCGAGGTAAAAGGCGGTTTGTCCGCTGGTTTGCAAGCGATGTAGCAAAAAGACCTGGAAGGATTGCAGCTCTGACAGATGAGCCTCAAACGCGTCAGGGTCGAAATCGATCTTTCGGCTGTCCTTGCGCCGCTTTACATTGGTCAACTTCCACTGCCCGGTAGACTGCGCGATTTTCAACGAGACGAAGCTTTCCACCGGATTGCGCGTCAAGATAATCTTTGCGCATCGCGGATCATCCAGGCATAGATCGATCACCCGGGGATCATGATCATGGAAGAACCGAAATCCGCCCAACCCTTCGGTTTTCTCACGAATGGCCCAGATCAAACCCGCCGGATTTTCATCCCGCATGGGCCGGGTGATGCCCAGGATCTCCGACTGATTGGGATAGCCGATAAAATGCGGGTTATACGCCTCTCCATGACAGGTGATGCTGTCGAACGCGTTCAGGTTCGATTCCAAAAAATTGGATCCGGTGCGCATCTCTGCAAACACCACGAAGTAATCGAACTTAGTCGCCATAACTACTTGATCAAATAGGGCTTGGGTTTGGGCTCTTGCGTGTCTGGCTTGCCCGGATCAATCGGGAAATCGCCCATGAGATAGGGGTGCATGCCTTGGTTCTTCAGGCTTTGTAGGAATTGCGGAAAGCCTTTTAAATCCGTCATTTTTGGGGCTTCAGCCAGCGTTTTCCGACGCGTGCGCCCGATCTCATCAATAATGGTTTGCAAGGGCTCCATAGGCGCCTCTATGAACTCTGCCATGGTCCAGATCCGGATCCGCGCCTTGGCCCACTCGGAGCGCAAGGCGTTGAGATGCGTGCTTTCGATCTGTTGCAAGCGCGCGGCCTCTTTCCGGATATCGGCAAAGTTCCTGTTGGATTTAAAGAGCCCGATCGCCCACGCTCCGGTTATGACAGATATCTGGGCATTTGGATCCTTCGCGATGTCCCATTCGATATCTTCAATCTCATCCATCGGCCCAAGTTGAAAGCACTGACGTTCCCCCCGCGTGTTCCAGATCAGGCTCGTCAGGAAGGCACGCTTGTTGTAGTCGCGCAACTTGGCACTGTCGCTGAGCGCGCCGTTCATAACGGTCTGCCCGTCCGAGTACTCGACCCGATCAGGGGCAAAAAGATGGCCGTGCACACGGGCGCCGGTGGTCTTCGCCAGCCAAGGCTCAAAGTTCTCGAAAAGATCGCTGAAACCTTCAAAAATCGAATACTGCGCGCAGGTCACACCGTTTTCGCGGCCTTCAGCCGGGTAGCGGCTTTGCATGTAAAGCCCGGGCCGACCACGGGTGCGGCGATCCACGGCTTTGGCAAAAATGCGGTCAATCTTGCCGGGGTTCGGCTCAGTACGTTTCATCGCCCCGTCAGGATCGGTCAGAAACGCCTCATAAAGACGGTTGGCAAAGGGCCAGATCTTGCGCGCGACAAAACAGTCAGAGCGGCGCAAAAGCTGCAAATGATCATCGTAGAACATGTGCGGCTTGCCCTGATAATCGAACTTCGACAGCGTCAGGGACCGGCTTTCGATTTGGCGGGAATAGAGCCGCGATAGAGTCTGAAAATAGCTTTCATCCGGGATCCAGACTTTGCGAAAAAACCTGTCATAGGTCTTGCGTTCGGGATCTTCCAGAATGGCCGAAAGCGTCTGCCGCGTCAGGCACCACCATTGGCTGCCCATGTGCGGGACAACGCCGTTGGGAATTGTGCGTTTGTAACCGACCGCCCGTTGAAAGCGCACGTAGATGTCAAACAGCATCCGTTGGCGACGCCATGAAAACGGAAAGCGCAGCAAAAACCGTTCTCTGTCCAATCCGCCGATCGTCCAGGGCACGTCAGCCGTGGTGGCGGACTCGATGAAATCGGTTTGCGGGCGCTCATCCAGATAATCGAAAAGTTCCTGCAAAGGCCGCAACGGAAGGCATGCGCCCGAGGTGAGATACACGTGACGCACATCGGGAAAGTCATCCAGAAGCGTTTGCGCCGCGGCTTGCGTTGCCGCAACGAGGCCCCACGTACCCCATTCACAGCGATGGCGTTTGACAAAGCGCGTATCAGGCAGGTCCGACATGCTTTTGACAAAGCCATAGTAGGCATCGTCTTTGACATTCTTGTCGACATGAAAAACCACCGGACAGCCCGCCGCCGCCCAATGCCGCGCAACTTCCTCGGCCCGGTCAAAGGCCGTGTGAACCAGCATGATGATGCCAACGCTCATCGCAAAGCTGCCCTTATTACCCTCACGCCCAGTTCCCTTTAGACATCAGTCCCAGGATTTCTAGTTGCCTCCAGTTAATATATTTTTCCGACCAATTGCACCAAAGGTCAGGATCTTTTTGAATTTTTTCAGCATATGCTTTGTATTCGACACTACCTGCATAGTGCTGTTTGCGGGTCAGTTCCTCTTCTGCCTTCTCTCCGAAGGTGCTCAGAAACTTGGTGTGGAGCAATACGCCGCTGGCCTTTTCGCCGCCCCATTGATCATAGGTCAGGTTCAAACCGCGCGGCAAAAGAGTGTGGGTGGAGCTGACATAGGCGTACCGCTTATCCCACTTCACAAGCGGGATCTTATTGAGCGCGGGCGCTTTCTTTGGCAAATCGCGAAAGAACATACGCGACCGTGGTCCACCCTGGATCCACAGGTTCCAATAGGACGGATTGCGATCAATCACGTAGTTGCCAGGATCGAACCAAGCCGCAATCTCAATCGGATCCTGTCCGGCACGATAGGGGACCGCGTCGATCCGACCCTTGGGATACATATCCAAAAGCATGGCCCCGAATGAGCGCACGTGAGAGCTGTCCAGCCAATCGGTCAATGCTCGAATGGGTCGTGTATCGCAGAACGGATAGACGAAAAGCTCATCAGGATCGACGGTGAGGCACCAATGGCCATGACCATACTGGCGCTGCAAGAAGTTTAGCCAGTCCACGCCAAAGCGAGATCTGCGATAGCTCGCCCGCGTTGTCCAAAGCGACACGTCCGGCTGCTGCGCCAGATACGGGCGCCCGCCATCTTCACTGTCGTTATCAACCATCAGAAAATGCGAGACGCCCAGCCTGCGATAATAGTCGAGGAAATAGGGTAGACGTATGTTTTCATTCCGGAATGTTGAAAACAAAAGAATGTCGCCAGAGCGTATCGCAGAGGTGTTATCCGACACTGACCGCATCGAATATTTCTTGCCATAGGCGCGCATCTTCGCGTATTTGCGGCGCCATCTCATGCCATATGACGTCAGAAAACTCACGTAAAACACCCAGTTGTCTTTGCGCCTTCAGAGCAGCACTCTAAACCGGAAACCTTAACACAAAACCACTTCAAATCTTTGAATGGCCCCCAAAATCTGCGCACTGCTCTGCCGCATCCCCAATTTTGGACACGATAACCCATGCACTGCTTTTGGCAAACGTCATAACGCAGGTGACGCAGGCTTCTCATATCCAGTTGCCCCGCGACATCAAACCCATCGCCTCCAGCTGCCTCCAGCCCGTGATGCGCGTGGAATGCTCACACCACAAATCAGGATTATTGAGCAAGGCATCATAGTAATCCTCATAAAGCGCGCTGTTCTGAAAATGCTGCTGCCGCTCCTTTTCTTCCGCAGATTTCTCAACCACCGTGTTGAGGAATTTCGTGTGAAGCAAGATGCCCGACGTCTTCTCGCCGCCCATCTCGTCATAAAGGTGATTGAGCTCTCTTGGCAAAAGCGCATGCGACGAGTTCACATAGACGTAGCGCCAATGCCATTTCACCAATGGCACTTTTCCCATCGTGGGCGCGCGCCTTGGATCTTCCGAAAAGAATGCCCGGGCGCGCACGCCGCCCTGGATCCATAGGTTTTGGTTCGGCGCCTGCTTCTGGATCATGTAATTGCCACCATCAAACCAGCTGAGCGTCTGTGTCGGATCATCTCCCGGCGCATAAGGCTGATCCAGAACCGGTCCTTTCGGATACATATCCAGCATCAGCGCGCCAAACGATTGGCGCCCGGTCCGGTCCAACCACTCAATCAAGGCTGGAAGGGGCCGCGTCTCATAATGAGGGTAAATCAAAAGCTCGTCAGCATCGAGCGTCAGACACCAATGCCCGCTGGCATGCTGCCCCTGAAGCCATGTGAGCCAGTCGAGCCCAAAGCGCGACAAACGATAGCTGTGGGCTGTGGTCCAGAGCGAGACATCAGGCTGCTCTGCCAAATACTCCGAGGTGCCATCCTCGCTGGCATTGTCCACGATCAGAAAGTGATGGACGCCCAAATTGCGGTGATGTTCCAGAAAGTAAGGCAGCCGCACCATTTCGTTGCGCACCGTGGACGCGGCGATGATGTGCTCTTTCTGGATCAACCGCGTCTTGTCAGACACAACCGACAGCTGGCGGCGTTTGCGCAAGGCACGATAAAGCAGCCGACGGCGCTTCCACCGCAGGCGATAGCGCAACCAGGCCGTTGATAGCGTGCTGCTTGCCATACTGCTCTCTCTCGAGACCAGAATCGGTGTTATTTGTCGTAATGTCCAGTTTGATGCCACCGCCAGGCATCAGAAACCATCCGCTCAAGCGTCGACATCTCGGGCGTCCAGCCCAGCTCTGTCTCCGCCCGCGTCGACCCTGACACAAGCTTGGTGCAATCGCCGGGCCGCCGTGGCCCTTCATTGATCGGCACTTCTTTGTTGGTCACGGCAGCAGAGTGATTGACCACTTCGCGCACGGAAAACCCGGTTCCGGTGCCAAGGTTGAACACGCGGCTTTCCTTGCCCTCTTCCAGCCATTTCAGACCTAGAACATGGGCACCCACCAGATCCATCACATGGACATAGTCGCGAATGCAGGTACCATCCGGCGTGTCATAATCGGTGCCAAAGATCGTCAACGCATCCCGCTTGCCAGCGATCGCATCCAACATCAGAGGCACCAGATGGGTCTCGGGCTGATGGAACTCGCCGACGTCTCCTTCAGGATCGGCGCCCGCCACGTTGAAATAGCGGAAAATTACGTGCTTGAGCCCAAAGGCAGCTTCGTAATGGGCCAGCATATCCTCCACAGCGCGCTTGGACGCGCCGTAGGCATTTATGGGATATTGGGCGCAGTTTTCATCGAGCACTACATTGTCTTGATCACCGTAGGTCGCGCAGGTCGAGGAAAAGACGAAATTCTGACAGCCAGCATCGACGGCCGCTTGCATTAGGGATTGCGACCCGCCGACATTGTTGTCCCAGTAAATGCCTGGGTTGTGCATGCTCTCCCCAACTTGGGAAAGAGCGGCAAAGTGCATGACAGCCGCAGGTTCATACTTGCCGAAGACCTCCGCCAAGCGAGCGCCATCACGCAGATCACCTTGCTCAAACGGACCAAATTTCACCGCGTCCTGCCAACCCGTGCAGAGGTTGTCATAGACAACGGGTGTGTAGCCTTTGGATTTTAAAAGCTTGCAGGCGTGCGAGCCGATGTAGCCCGCACCCCCGGTTACCAAAATCTTCGTCACAGGCGTGCCCTCGAAGGATTACTGCGCGGCTTCCTTAGCGTGAACGAGATCGTTGATGAAAGCCCAAAGATCATCGCGCAGATCATCGCGCTGCAAGGCAAAAGACACCGTCGCCTGAAGGAAGCCAGCCTTGGATCCACAGTCAAACCGCTGTCCCTTGAAGCGGTAGCCGTAAACCTCTTCGCCGTCTTCCTCACGGGCGTCAGAAATCGCGTCGGTAAGCTGAATTTCGCCTCCCGCACCGGTTTTCTTCTGGTTGAGCTTTTGCAGAACCGTGGGCGTCAGGATGTAACGGCCAATCACAGCCAAGTTGGAGGGCGCTTCGCCCGGGGCCGGTTTCTCAACCATGCCCTTGGTGGACACGATAGAGCCCATATCCTCTTTCACATCCAAAATACCATAGGCCTCCGCCATGGACTCAGGCACTTCCATCGCAGCCACGATGTTGCTCTGGGTCTCTTCAAAGGCTTCAATCATCTGAGCGAGGCAAGACTTGTCGGCGGATATTACGTCATCTGGCAGAATGACAGCAAACGGCTCATTCGCAATCAATCGCC
Source organism: uncultured Roseovarius sp. (assembly GCA_937884705.1). GTDB lineage: Bacteria > Pseudomonadota > Alphaproteobacteria > Rhodobacterales > Rhodobacteraceae > Roseovarius. The sequence goes on from CAKZYL010000414.1 coordinate 22,029, forward strand.
GCGCGCACCAGACAGCGTGACCAAGGCCCAAGGGTTTGGCTTGCCGCATATAGGCAATCTCGCCGCTGTCCATGTCTGTTTTCTTAAGGATATCAAGTAGTTCCGTCTTGCCTTTTTTGCGCAGCGTTTGCTCAAGCTGGGGCGCGGCATCAAAATAATCTTCCAATGCGCTTTTTCCGCGAGACGTGACAAAGATGAATTCCTTGATCCCGGCTTCTCTTGCTTCGTCAATCGCGTATTGCACAAGCGGACGATCCACGAGGGTCATAATCTCTTTTGGAACCGACTTGGTGGCGGGTAGAAAGCGAGTCCCCATACCGGCCACCGGAAAAATTGCTTTGGTAACTTTTTTTCTCATATTCACTCCTGCGCGATTTTTAAGTGTCCGCCCAAACACGACACTCACTTGAACAAACCGACTGCTACCTCAGTACCATCAATGGGCGTCATTTTTTTAACAGACCAAGCTTTCAGGGCATAGCTTTAAGTCTTTTCTGTGTTCAGATCTGGTTCATTTCCTTCATCATCGCTTCAATCCTTTGCACATCTTCGGGATTGTTCAGCTCCCAGAAACTTCGCCCCTTCGCTTCAACTTCAACGCAAAGGACCTGTCGATGATTCTCCAGAAAGCGTAGCTGTTCTAGACCTTCGAGGCGTTCCAGACTCCCTTCGCCCCAACCCTTATATACATGCAGAGCATCCGGTCGATACGCATAAACACCTACATGGTGGTAAACCGGTGTGGGGGCGTCATCAGGGTAGGTTTGGCCCGTGTAGGGGATCACTTCCTTGGAAAAGTAGAGCGCTGTTTTATCGTTTGCGAAAACGGCGGTGGTGCCGCCGACGCGCCCCGCGGCTCGATCCTCTAAGAAACTGCGATGCGCCCCGCCATCGCACACCAGAACCGGGGTTGCGACATCCGCCCCAGGCGCACCGCGCAACCCGTCGATCAGGTCTTCCACAAACCAATGCGGTGTCAGGGGTGCATCGCCCTGAAGGTTGACGACAATGTCGTACCCGCCACCCAACACCTCCAGCGCCTCGGCACATCGCTCGGTCCCGTTGCAGCAGGTCTCAGAGGTCATGACAACGTCTGCGCCAAAACCCTCCGCCGCCGCCTGAATGCGGGCATCATCCGTGGCGACGACAACACGATCCACGCCCCGCACGGATTTCGCGGCATCCCAACTGCGCTGGATGAGGGTTTTTGCGATGCCCGACACCCCGGTCAGCTCAACCAACGGCTTGCCAGGATACCGAGAAGAGGCATAGCGCGCCGGAATGACCAGTAGGACACTCATGATGCAGGCTTTAGATCGACCCCGGGCGCATAGGCAATAAAGAACGGATTGGCAAAGTCATCTTTGCCATAGGCGAGCGGCGTGTGATCATCAAAACGCACAACCTGTCCGCCCGCGCCCAGCAGAACGGCATGGCCAGCGGCGGTGTCCCATTCCATCGTGCGACCAACGCGCGGATAGAGATCGGCCTCGCCCGTGGCAATCAGGCAGAATTTGAGAGAGGAGCCCGCACTCTTCATATCCTTCACGCCGTATTTGTTGATGTAGTCGTCGGTCGCCTGATCGCGATGTGATTTGCTGGCCACAACCATCAACGCGGCATTGTCCGGGTCTGACACGCTGATCGGTGTCGTGTCACCGGGTTGATCGGCGTCGAAATCGCCCATTTCCTCGACCGCACCGCCATCCGCCAATGTGTAGAACATGCGCCCTTTGGCCGGGGCATAGACAACGCCCAGAACCGGCGTTCCATTTTCCACGTAGGCGATGTTGACGGTGAAATCGCCACGACGGTTGATGAACTCTTTGGTCCCATCAAGCGGATCGACGATCAGAAACGTATTGGCGGTCTCGGAATGCGACGCGGATTGCTCTTCGGTCACGAGGGCCACATCGGGAAATGCCGCTCTCAACCCCTCTGCAATGATCGCATCCGCGGCTTCGTCGGCCTCTGTCACAGGGCTTTCGTCCGATTTCACTTTCACATCGAATGTGTCTGAATTGTAGATTTCCATGATTTTGTCGCCTGCGGCGATCGCCAAGCGGCGGGCCTGCGACACAAACTCTGCACTGTCCAAAAAATCTCTCCAGTCTGAGCGGGCGTGGTCACGCCCAAGTTGCTAGATCGCATCTCACGCCTTATGCTACGATTGTAACGGGTCAGCAAGAAATCCGTGCGACTTTAGAGCGGGTTATCGATCAAGCGGCGATATGTTTCAAAAAGCGACGTCAAATTCCAGTTTCGGGTCCGCTTTCAGCATTTGGGCGGTCATCTACCACACCACAGTGCGCAGCGTCCGCATGGGCCATTCCAGCGCGATCGTCGCTCTGCTGATGAACATCCTGCAGTCCTGCATGCTGGTGGCTGCATTTTACATGATGTTTTCACTTCTCGGCCTCAAAGGGGCCAAGCTGCGCGGGGATTTCATCCTCTACATCATGTCAGGCATTTTCATGTATATGACGCATGTTAAGGCCGTCAGTGCCGTGATGAGCGCAGAGGGCGCGACGTCAAAAATGATGCAGCACGCGCCGATGAACACGGCGATCTCGATCATCTCCGCCGCCCTGTCGGCACTCTACACGCAGACTTTGTCCTTATTGGTTATCCTGTTTGCCTACCACACCCTCTTGAACCCAGTTTACATAGCCGATCCAGTGTCGGCTCTCGGTCTTTTTGTCTTGTCGTGGGCCACGGGATGTGCCGTGGGCTTGGTTCTGTTTGCCTTGTCGCCGTGGTTTCCCACGTTCACCTCGCTTTTTGCCACGCTCTACAGACGGGTTCAAATGCTGGCATCGGGGAAAATGTTCGTCGCCAACACTTTGCCGCCTGTGGTTTTGGCCATGTTCGATTGGAACCCGCTTTTTCACATCATCGATCAGGTCCGCGGATACATGTTCAACAATTACTTCCCGCGAAATTCCGATCTGGAATACCCCATCTATGTGGGCATTGCTCTTGTGATGATCGGTCTGATGGGCGAATTCTACACCCGCCAACACGTGTCCAGCAGTTGGTCTGCGCGGCGGTGATGCGGTGGCTTTGCTTTCTCCTGCTGATGATCCCTGCCGTGGCCAGCGCGCAAAACCTGCCAGCACTTTATGACGTGGATGGCGTGGCGCAAAGCGATACGCTCAACGTGCGCGCCGGGCCATCGACCGAATTCGATGTGATCGACACGCTTTCGGCGAACGCGGAGGATGTTGAGGTTGTGGATGTCAATGCGTCCGGCGAATGGGCTTTGATCATCGTAGAAGAACAGGCCGGTTGGGTCGCCTTGCGCTTTCTCAAGCGACAACCACGGCAATCAGACGCGGGCCTGCCGCAAGCCTTTACCTGTTATGGAACGGAACCGTTCTGGTCTTTCAACGTTGCGCAAGATCAATCCGCAACCTTCTCCGAACCAGATCAGGACACGGAGATTGACGCGCTTGTCGTTGTTCCCTCGCGCAATCGCACAGATCGCTATGCGCTTTTCGGTGATGGTGGCGAAAAGATCTTCACCACTGTCGTGGCGAAGAACCAATGCAATGACGGCATGTCTGACAGGGTTTTCGGCCTGTCGATTGACTTGCTGGTGACAGGCGAAGCAGGCGTGAGCGTGTATTCGGGCTGCTGTTCTGTCAGCAGGTGATCACGACGCCATCCTCAATCCACAACGCGCAAGGTCAGGTTGATCCGTCCGCCCTTGGGCAGCAACGTGGAGGATCCGGCCCGGATCCGATCAATGCCGTGATAGGTGAGCCGCGCATCACCCCCCATAACAACAACATCCCCTGACCGGATCCAGAGGCTTTCGGTCTTGCCGCCCCGGCTGGTGTTACCAATGCGAAAAAGCCCCTCATCGCCCAGCGATAGAGACAGCACCGGCCAGTCAAAATCCGCCTCATCACGGTCTTGGTGCATGCCCATTTTCGCGCTGTCATCATAGAAGTTCACCAAACAGCAGTCTGGCTGCCGATCCTGAGACACAAGGGCACGCCAAATCGCCAAGATGCGCTCTGGAATTGCGGGCCAACCTGAGCCTGACGGATGGTGCGGCATATAACGATACCCAGATCTGTCCGAGTACCACCCGTATCTTCCAGCAGACGTCATGCGCACGCGCATTGGCTTTCCATAGGGCGTCATGGGTGAAAAGAGCGGTGCTGCGCGGACAACCTCACGGATGTCATCCACCAAAGCGGCCTGCTCCTCAGGCCCAAGAAGCCCGGCATAGATCTCAAAACCGCGCAGAAACTGGGTGGGTTCTGGTCGATCGCCGGGTCGTGTCGCGTGTGCCATCTGTTGACCTTTTGCAATTGTACCAAAAACGCTGCCTAAGACGCGTAACCAAAGGTTGCAGGGGGCAGGTGCCCTAACTATATAGCCTCTGGATGAGCGGAACAGTTCTTGATTGTACCGGTAAGTCTTGGGGGTCCGACGCCATAATGGGTCCGGCCGCCGTTCTAATCGCCTTAAGAAGAAGGGATCGAAAAACATGGCCAAAGTGATTGGTATTGACCTCGGCACAACGAACAGCTGCGTCGCTATCATGGATGGTAGCCAGGCGCGTGTGATCGAAAATTCTGAGGGTGCACGCACAACCCCGTCGATCGTTGCGTTTACAGATGATGAGCGCCTCGTCGGCCAGCCCGCCAAACGGCAGGCCGTCACCAACCCCGAAAACACAGTCTTTGGTGTCAAGCGCCTGATCGGTCGTCGCGCAGATGATCAACATCTGGCGAAAGACAAAAAGAACATGCCGTTCAACGTCATCGATGGCGGCAATGGCGATGCGTGGGTTGAAGCCAAGGGCGAAAAATACAGCCCCTCCCAGATTTCCGCCTTCATCCTCGGCAAGATGAAGGAAACCGCTGAAAGCTATCTCGGCGAAGACGTGACCCAAGCGGTCATCACCGTCCCCGCCTATTTCAACGACGCCCAGCGTCAGGCCACCAAAGACGCCGGTAAAATCGCCGGTCTCGAAGTGCTGCGGATTATCAACGAACCGACAGCGGCTGCTCTGGCCTATGGTCTCGACAAGGAAGACACGCACACCATCGCGGTCTACGACCTCGGCGGCGGTACATTCGACGTGACCATCCTAGAGATCGACGA
>CAKZYL010000415.1 GCA_937884705.1 uncultured Roseovarius sp.
CGAAGTAAAAGATCTGGCCCACTTCGATCCCACGGCTCTGCTGGCGCCGGTCTTCGGGTACCTCGGCAAACTTCGCATCATCATGAGTTTCATCCGTGCGGGCGTAGGGCGTTGTCCATTCCTCAGCAATCGCAGCACACTGTTCCCAGCTGTCGTAGTCGATCTCTCGGTCGCCCAATGTCAGAGACGTGATCGCACTGTCATAGAACACCTCAGATTCACCCGTCTCGGCCAGCACCAGAAACTCATGGGTGTCATCGCCGCCAATGGGCCCGCTATCGGCTCGCATCGGGATCGCCTTCAGCCCCATCCGCTCATAGGTCCGCAGATAGCTGACCATGTGCCGGTTATAGGCGTGCAGCGCGTCTTCCTTGGTCAGATCGAAGTTATAGCCATCCTTCATAAAAAACTCGCGCCCCCGCATCACGCCAAAGCGTGGCCGGATCTCATCGCGAAACTTCCACTGGATGTGATAGAGCGTCATGGGCAGATCGCGGTAGCTGCCAACATGGGCCCGAAAGATATCCGTGATCAGCTCCTCGTTGGTCGGACCGTAGAGCATATCCCGATCCTGGCGGTCACGGATCCGCAGCATCTCAGGGCCATAGGCATCATAGCGCCCGCTCTCGCGCCATAGTTCTGCCGATTGCAGCGTCGGCATCAGCATCGGAATATGCCCGGCACGCACCTGCTCTTCATGCACGATATTTTCCAGCTTTCTCAGAACCTTAAAACCCAGAGGCAACCAAGAATAGATCCCCGCGCTGGATTGCTTGATCATCCCCGCACGTAGCATCAGCCGATGGCTGACAATCTGTGCCTCAGCAGGGTTTTCCTTCAGAACGGGCAGAAAGTATCTCGAAAGGCGCATGGGCGATGTCCGTATTCAGTTGCCCGACCCGTCTACGCCCTTCCCTGCAGGCCTTCAAGCCAGCACCGAAGCTCACGCGAAGATCACGCTTCCGTCATCCTTTGAAGCAATATGAACCAATCCTGAAACCGCACCGTATTTCCCGCAACTCACACGACGTGGGTTTTTTACACACAAGAGGAATGTCCCTATGAAAACCTTGACCAAGATCGCCGCTGTCGCCGCAACCGTTGCCGCCATGGCCACTGGCGCAAAAGCTGCCTCCATCACAGAAATCGCCGTAAATGACGAGCGGTTCTCCACACTCGTTGCAGCCGTCACAGCGGCCGGTCTGGCCGACACCTTGGCAGGCCCTGGTCCGTTCACTGTCTACGCACCTGTGAACGACGCGTTTGCCGCCCTGCCCGCCGGCACGGTTGAGACACTTCTGAAGCCCGAAAACAAAGATCAGCTTACAAACGTGCTGCTCTACCACGTAGACGACCGCAAGCTGACCGCCGAGGCGATCCCGACCGGGTCAAACTACTTCAAGCCGCTTTTGACATCGGAGCGTCTGTGCATCACGAAATCCGGCGGCGGCGTTGAGATCGCGGATGGCACAGGTGAAAGCGCCAATGTCATCATCGCCAACATCAAAGCTGACAACGGCGTGATCCACGTGATCGACAAGGTGCTGCTGCCTGGTCAGCGCCCCGCCTGCCACTAAACTGGCATTCTAACTCAAAAGAGCCCGCCCAATCACGCGGCGGGCTCTTGCATGCAGGCGCAGCATAGACGATCAATGGTGTGAAACTGACAGAGATCCTCTATGGCCCTGCCCGGCGCGACACAGCTTAAATACTGGACCATCACGACGGTTGTTTTCCTGGTCATCCTATGGGCCTTGGGCAATGTGATCTTGCCCTTCGTTTTGGGCATGGCGATCGCCTACTTTCTGGATCCCGTCGCGGACCGGCTCGAAAATATGGGCCTCTCGCGTGCCATAGCGGTCACCATCATCACGCTTGTCGCTGTGTTCGTCTTTGTGCTGATGGCGCTCTTGGTCATACCCTCCTTGGTCAACCAAGCCATAAACCTGGTTCAAGTCGCCCCACAAGTCTTTGACGAACTTCATAAATTCATGACTGAGCGGTTCCCGCAGCTCTTTGATGAGAGCTCAACAATCCGTCAATCCCTGGCCACCTTGGGTGAAACCATCCGTTCCAAGGGCGTTCAGTTTTTTGAGGCGATCCTCGCCTCCGTTGGGTCATTGATCAACGTTGTGGTCCTCATTGTCATCGTGCCAGTGGTGGCGTTCTATCTGCTTTATGACTGGGATCGCATGGTGGCCGAAATCGACCAGCTTTTGCCGCGCGATCATGCCCCAACGATCCGCCAACTGGCCCATGACATCGACAAAACGCTGGCCAGCTTCATCCGCGGCATGGGGACGGTCTGCCTCATTCTTGGGACATATTACGCCATCGCTCTGATGCTCGTCGGGCTTCAGTTCGGTCTGATCGTCGGTGCCATCGCAGGGCTGGTCACCTTCATTCCCTACCTGGGTGCCATCATCGGTGGCGCCTTGGCGATCGGATTGGCCTTCTTCCAGTTTTGGGGAGATTGGGTCTCTATCGGATTGGTCGCGGGGATTTTCATGCTGGGCCAGGTGATGGAAGGCAATGTTTTAACGCCCAAGCTCGTCGGCAGCTCGGTTGGCCTGCATCCCGTCTGGCTTATTTTTGCGCTGTCTGTATTTGGGGCTCTCTTCGGCTTTGTCGGCATGCTCGTCGCTGTCCCCCTCGCCGCCGCGATCGGCGTCCTCGCCCGCTTCGTCATATCGCAATATATGTCCAGTAAGCTCTATCGTGGGCTATCAGGACCAGAAGACAGCTAATGCCACAGCAACTCAGCTTTGATCTCCCGGGCCGCACAGCGCTTGGGCGGGACGATTTCTTCGTATCCCCGGCCAATGCCCATGCGGTTGCGATGATTGAAGGCTGGGAGCAATGGCCAGCTCGAAAACTGATGCTTGTCGGCCCACGGGGCTCTGGCAAAACGCATCTTGCCCATGTTTGGGCCAATCTGAGCGGCGCGCGCATCATCGCTGCGAAGGATGTGCCCAAGGAAAATGTGGCCGACCTGGCCACCGGCGCCCTGGCCTTGGAAGATTGCCACGCAATCGCAGGCCAGACTGAGGCAGAAAACACTCTCTTTCACCTGCACAACCTGGCCCTCGCGGAAGGTCGCAGCATGCTCTTTACGGCGGAAACTGCGCCTGGAGACTGGGGGCTCTCGCTCCCGGATCTGGCAAGCCGCATGCAGGGGACGCCCTCGATCCATATCTCGGCCCCGGACGATGAACTGCTGACCGCACTCTTGATGAAACTCTTTGCAGATCGCCAGCTTTTTCCCACGCCAGCGACATTGCCTTTTCTGGTGTCCCGGATTGATCGCTCCTACGAAGGCGCGGCGGCGGCGGTTGCGGCCCTGGATGCCGCGGCCCTTGAAACGCGCCGATCGATTACGCCAAGACTTGCCGCAGAGGTTCTGGACATCTAGGCGCGCAGGGTCCATCCTAGATATCTCTACGTCACAGTTTTAAGAGCAATTACACCGTCATGACGGATGCCGACTTTCTGAAATCCCCCATGCCCGAAGCCGTTGAGATGCCCGACCTGGATCTCACAGGCCCGGGTCGCTTTTACAACCGCGAGCTCAGTTGGATTGGGTTCAACTGGCGCGTCCTTGAGGAGGCCAGCAACCCCCGCGTGCCGCTCTTGGAACGGCTGCGTTTTCTGTCGATTTCAGCGACCAACTTGGATGAATTTTACAACGTTCGCGTCGCAGGCTTGCGGGAACTGGCCCGTGAGGGCAACACCACCCCCGCCCATGATGGCCTGACGCCCGCAGAGCAGCTCAAACTCATCGATGAAGATGCCCGCCGCCTGCTCCACCATCAGCAAGAGACGTATGAGACGCTCAAAACGGAGATGGAGGCGGAAAACATCTCCATTCTCACCCGCGATGATCTGCGACAGGGGGAACGCAGCTATCTTGAAGATGCGTTTATGAACAAAGTCTTCCCAGTCCTTTCTCCTCTAGCCATCGACCCGGCGCACCCGTTTCCCTTCATCCCCAACCTTGGCTACACGCTCGCGCTGCAACTGAAGGCCAAAGACGGTAAACGCAGTCTCAAGGCGCTGCTGCCGGTTCCGCATCAGATCGATCGCTTCGTCACCCTGCCCAGCGAAGAGGGCACCCACCGGTCGCTGCCTCTCGAAGAGCTGTTGCTGCTCAACATCGACAGCATTTTCCCAGGCTATGAAATGAAGGCTTACTGCGCCTTCCGCGTCCTGCGTGACAGCGATCTGGAAGTCGAAGAAGAAGCCGAAGATCTGGTGCGCGAATTCGAAGTGGCGCTGAAACGCCGCCGCCGGGGCGAGGTGGTGCGCATGAAAATGACCGCAGGAGCGCCTGACACTCTGCGCGACACGATCATGGAAGAGCTCAACGTCTCACGCGACGAAATCGTCGAGGTGCAAGGCATCATCGGCCTGGCAGATCTCAAAGAACTGGTCCTCGACAGCCGACCGGATTTGTTATGGCCGTCCTTTATTCCGCGCGTGCCCGAGCGCGTGCAAGACCATGACGGCAACATGTTTGCCGCCATTCAGCAAAAAGACGTGCTGCTGCATCACCCCTATGAAACCTTCTCTATGGTGATCCGCTTCCTGCAACAGGCCGCGCGCGATCCCAATGTGGTGGCGATCAAGCAAACGCTCTACCGCACCTCAGCTGACAGCCCCATCGTCGATGCGCTCTGCGAGGCCGCAGAGGATGGCAAATCCGTCACCGCGCTGGTGGAGCTTAAAGCCAGGTTTGATGAGGCCGCCAATATCCGACAGTCCCGGTACTTGGAGCGCGCAGGCGCCCATGTGGTCTATGGGTACTTAGACTGGAAAACCCACGCCAAGATCTCAACAGTCGTGCGTCGCGAAGGCGATAACCTGGTGACCTACACGCATTACGGCACCGGTAACTACCACCCGATCACGGCGAAAATTTACACCGATCTGAGCTTTTTTACCTGTGACGCAGCACTGGGGCGCGATGCGACCCGCGTGTTCAACTATCTGTCCGGCTATGCTCAACCGCAACAGCTTGAAAACCTGGCAATCTCACCGCACACGCTCAAATCCAGCTTGATCCACATGGTGGAGCAGGAAATCAAGCATGCAAAGGCGGGCAAAAAGGCCGAGATTTGGGCCAAAATGAACTCCTTGATCGAGCCGGATGTGATTGACGCGCTTTACGCCGCAAGCCAGGCCGGAGTTCAGATCAGCCTTGTTATCCGAGGCATTTGCGGCCTCAGACCCGGGATCAAGGGCCTGAGCGAGAACATCCGCGTCAAATCTATCGTCGGTCGCTTCCTAGAACATTCCCGCATCGTCTGTTTCGGAAATGGCGGCGGATTACCCTCAAAAAAGGCCCGCGTTTTCATCAGCTCCGCCGACTGGATGGGCAGAAACCTCAACCGCCGCATTGAAACGCTCGTGGAAATTCAGAATGCGACCGTAAAGGCTCAGATCGTCAGCCAGATCATGGCGGCCAACATGGCCGACATCGCGCAAAGTTGGGTCATGTCGCCCGATGGCAGCTTCAAACGGGCCGAATGGGATGAGGGCACATTTGCCTTCAGTTGCCACCGTTTCTTTATGGAAAACCCATCTTTGTCAGGCAGAGGCTCTGCGGGCGCAGCAGACGTTCCAAAACTCACACACACCGAAGATTGACCGATCTGCCGCCTTGGATCATAAAGTTCGCCAGTAACCTGGGGACGGCATGGACGGCAGCACCAAACCATCTGAATCAGATTGGGGGCCTTTTGGCCGTCCGCTCTTCGATGAAGCGTCGTCTCGTAGGCTCAGCCGCGTCGGCGTCATCGACATTGGGTCCAACTCGGTCCGCATGGTGGTCTTTGACGGTGCCGCGCGCTCTCCGGCATATTTCTTCAACGAAAAGGTCATGTGCGAGCTGGGCGCGGGCCTTGCAACAACAGGGCGGCTTAACCCCGAAGGCCGCGTGCGGGCGCTTGCCGCGTTAAAGCGGTTTCACCGCCTGGGCGTGGGAATGAATACCGGGCCGCTTACGGCCGTTGCCACCGCGGCGGTTCGTGACGCGGAAGACGGGGCAGAATTTTGCGCCGATGTCCTGCGCGAGACAGGCCTTCGCATTCTGGTATTGAAAGGCGAACAAGAAGCGGCCTTTTCCGCACAGGGCGTTCTGCTGGGATGGCCTGGATCCTACGGGCTGGTCTGTGACATGGGCGGCTCTTCGATGGAGCTTGCCGAAGTGAATGGCGGCCGCGTGGGCCGCCGTATGACATCCCCGCTGGGCCCGCTGAAACTGCGCGACCTCAAAGGAGGCAAGAAGGGCCGAAAGGCGCAGATCAAAGACTACGTGGCCCGGATGCGCGAGCATCTCGGAGAGCAACGCAACCGTCTGTTTCTGGTGGGCGGGTCCTTTCGCGCGATCGGCAAGATTGACATGGAACGGCGGCAGTACCCGCTGAAGGTCACCCATGAATACCGCATGAGCGCGCGCTCGTTGCGCGAAACCGCCCACTACATCGCCGCCGAGGATCCCGAGGCGCTGCGCATCCGCGCGAGCGTGTCCGCCTCCCGCATGGCGCTTGTGCCGTATTGCTGTGACGTGCTGCGCGAGGTGGTGAGCACGTTCAAACCCCACGATATCGCCGTGTCAAACTACGGCATCCGTGAGGGGTTGCTCTATCAGCAAATGCCGCAACGCCTCCGCGATCGCGATCCTTTGATTGAGGCCTGCAGCTTTGTGGAATCACGCGACGCGCGCATGCCGGGCTCGGGCAAAGCTGTCTACAAATTCGTCGAGCCGCTTTTCAAATCTGTTCCGGACGATCGCAAACGCATCATCAAAGCGGCGTGTTTGTTGCATGACGTGAGCTGGCGCGCACAGCCCGATTATCGCGCAGAAGATTGCTTTGACAATGCAACCCGCGCCAATCTGGGCGGTCTCAAACATACCGAGAGGGTTTATTTGGGTCTGGCTTTGCTGCATCGTTATTCCAACAATCGCGACAGCAGTCGCTTTGCGGAACTCAATGAACTGGTGACCGAGAAGGATCAGCATGAGGCCGAGGTCTTGGGCAAGGCCATGCGGTTTGCGGCGATGCTCTGGCCCTCGCAAGATCCCAAACTGGGCAAGCTCAAATGGTATCCCAAAAAGAAGCAACTGGATTTGGTGCTGACCCGTGATGCGCAAGAGCTGTTTGGTGAAGTCGCGCAGGCTCGGTTCGCATCCCTGGCGCAAACCCTAGAGGCAGAACCGCACGTGCGCATAGGCCGGGCCTGACACACCGAAATCTCTCAAAGAACTCGGCGCGCCTCAAATTTCGATCTGTTCATCCAGCGGCGCGTCTTCTTCTGCATCAGGTTTTCGCCGAATGATGATATCTCCATTGGGCAAAACCTCTGGCAGCTCATAGCGGTTGACGTCATCAATCTTGTCAAAAAGGTCGCGCATCATTGGACCCATCGCCTCGGAAAACTGACGCAAGGCTGGCTCCATCTCGTCGGCCAATCCCTGCAGATCGTCGAGCGCAGGCTCCATCTCCTGCAGCAATCCCTCAAGAAACATCTCAAAGCCTCGCTCCATGAGCGACGGATCGTCTGTCTCCTCCGCCGTGGCCGGAAAAGCCAACAGAGCCGCTGTGACAGGGATGATCAAAGCTTTCTTCATATGTTCAATATAGGCGATTGCGCGCTCAGTTTTAAGACAGCATGTCATCCAAATCGATATCCATCGTGACCGGAAAATGATCCGACGCCGTGATCAAGGCCTCGCGCAACTCTGGCGTTGTCCAACAAACGGGATCGTCAAACGGGTGCCAGATGCGCCATTTGGGCGATCTGGCGTGCAAGTCAGGCGAGACCATGATGTAGTCCAAAAGCGCCTGCAGATAGCGGTCTTCGTCTTTGATATAGAACCGAGCCGACGTCGCCACCGGGCCGATCCGCCGCGTCAGGGCGCGTTTGGCATGGGGATCATGCAGTCGGTGCGCACTCTCGCCTCCGTCTCCCATGATGATCTCAACAGAGGACCGCCCGAACAGCGCCTCATAGGTATCAAGCCCCGGACCATCATTAAGATCACCCAGCAAGATCAGGCTTTCGCCCCCATTTAGATGTGCCTCAACCCGTTGCCGCAGCCAGACCGCCTGCGCCTGCTGTTTGCGGCGGTTTGAGATCCCGATGCGCATCGCCTCGTCGCGATCCTTGGCGCCGTGGGGGGCTTTGGATTTCAGGTGCGCGCCAATCAATCGCACATCTCGCCCGCCTGAAGTTTGCATTGCAACCTCAAGTGGAGGCTTGGAAAACCGCACTTTGTCTTCTGTGGCATCGATATCGAGATCAATGCGAAACACCCCGTCAAAGCGCGGCGCATCGGGGCTGCCTTTTTGACCGGTGGGCAAGCCTTTGGGATCGTGCACACAGGAAACAACGTCGGGATCATAAAGCAACGCCAGTTCCTGCTGCGTATCATTGGCAAACCCGAGAAGCGCTTTGCGCGCCCGTATCCCCACGGCCGCTGCGAAATTCTCAAGCGCAGGCACCGTCTGCCGGTGGCGGCTGTCATCCGGGGCCTCAACGACCAGGATGGCATCGGCATCCAAAGCCGTGAAGACAATGCCAAGCGCGGCCAGTTGATCCCGGCGCGTCACATCATAACGGGCCGACACCGCGCCATCGTCCAAAAGCGCGCCGTCATCATCAAACAGCGCGTTGAACCACTCCACATTGTAGGTTGCAAATCGCATAGGGTTATCCGTTGATCTCTTCCCAGGCGCGGTTGATGTCGACCATGCGCTTTTCGGCCAGTTTGACCGCCTCTTCCGGCACGCCGCGCGCCAGCATCCTGTCGGGGTGGGTTTCCCGCACCAAGCGTCGCCACGCCTGTCGGATCTCTTCCTTGGGCGTCTCCCGTGTCACGCCCAACACGTCATAAGGATCGGCCTTTGCGTCGGGGACAAACCGCGTCCTCAGCGCTCGAAATTCTTTTTCCGGCAGGCCAAAGATTTCGGCCACGCGCTCCAGAAAATCATCCTCATTGGGATGATAGACACCATCCGCCACCGCGATGTGGAACAGCCCCTCCATGAGGTCATTGAGGGTGTCTGTGTCGTCGCCAAACATCGCCTTGATTCGCGTGGCGTAGTCCTCAAACCCCGCCACATCCTGACGCGCGAGGTTAAACACACGCGCGGCCCCATCGTGATCAGCCTCAGCGATCTGAAACACCTCGCGAAAAGCCGTCACCTCATCACGGGTCACAAGACCGTCCGCTTTGGCCATCTTGGCGCCAAGGGCAATCACGGCAATGGCAAAGGCCACCGAGCGTTCCGGCGGCGTACGCAAACGCTCAAAAACCTGAGCAAGGCTTTCGCCTTTTGTGAGCGCAGAAAGCGCCTCAGAGATCCGACTCCAAATCGACATGCGGGTAGGCATAAAGCCTTTGATTGGCTTTGTCTGTGACAACCGGTTCAGTTGCCTCAAAACGCAGCATCATGTGAAGGTAACGGCCGTCCTTAAACCGGTTACGCCCTTGTCAGGGCGCATGCACGCCACACCGAAGGAACCACGTTTCACGTGGCAAAGATCTGGGCTTCGTAGTCTTTGAGATAAATCCGCAACCACGGTGTGAACCGAGACGGCTCCCGCTCCACCCAGGCCGCCAGTTCCGCCATATCCACCCAATCCGTGGCCATCACCTCTTCGGGGTTCGGCACAGGCACAACGCGGGTTCTGACACGGGACATGAACACATCCACGCGCTCATGCTCAATGAGGCCATTGCCGACATCGGCGCGATAGGTCAGCTGATCGCGATACTCCAACGGCAAGCCTTTCAGACCAAGCTCTTCATAAAGCCGACGCTCAGCGCAGCGATGCGCGTCTTCCCCCCATAACGGATGCGTGCAGCACGTGTTCGCCCAAAGGCCAGGTGTATGGTACTTGCACAGGGCACGCTGCTGGATCAGCACGTCATTTCCGCACATTACAAAGACGGAAACGGCCATGTGTAACAGGCCCTTACGGTGCGCTTCTAATTTCTCAACGGCAACCAGATCCCCGCCCACCCAGGTGGGGATCATCTGTCGCGTCGGGACATCGGGCGCATTCATACATAGGCCTCCGGGACCAACCGCGTCAAATGCGCGATATTTTTCAAACCGATTTTGATGTGTGCCATTGGGCGGGCCTTTACAAGCTCTTTGTTCATGTAAGCCTCAAATGTCAGGCGCTGCACATCTTTGTCATGGCAGAGCGAGACAAACCGCTCCCGCCGCTCATCAGAGCGGTAATAGGCGTTTTGCATTGATCCCAGCACGCGGAAGACATTCTTGTGGTCTTTCATGAAGAGTTTGCGCGCCAGCTGCAGGTCTTTCACGCGACCGCTGGCCAGACACGCGGCCGCCGCCGTCGCCGCCACGCGGCCACCAAACATGGCATAGTAAATCCCCTCGCCCGAACTTGGCGCGACCACGCCGCACGCGTCTCCGGCAACAACCACGTCCTTGCCGTTGTCCCAGCGATCCAAAGGCCGCAACGGGATAGGCGCGCCTTCTTTGCGGATGGTTCTACACCCCTCAAGCCCACTGGCCACGCGCAAATCGGCTGTCGCCTGCTTGAGGTCGACGCCCTTCACCATGGAGCCCATGCCAACGCTTGCCGTATGTCCGTGCGGGAACACCCAGCCGTAAAAATCAGGCGAAATGGCCCCGTCATAGATCACATCGCAGCGGTCAGGATGGTAATTGCCCACCGGGCCCGGCGCTTCGATGATCTCATGATAGGCCACCACGAACGGGATCTTGTCTCCGTCCGGGATCTCCTGGCGCGCCACATTTGACCGCGCTCCGTCTGCCCCGATAATCAGTTTTGTCACCAAAGCCCGTTCATTCTGGCTGACTTTATCGCGGTAAACCACACGGGTTTCCCCGTCTTCGCGTTCAATGCGCACAAAGGTGCCCGTGGCCCGCTCAACGCCCGCACTGGCCGCACGGCAGCGCAGAAACTCGTCGAAATGCTCTCGATCCACCATACCGACAAAGCCGTTCTCGATGGGAATATCCACCTGGCGCTTGGTGGGCGAAATCATCCGAGCGGTTGTGATCTTCGCGACGAGCTGCTCCTCGGGAATGAGAAAATCCTTGATCAAGCGCGGCGGGATTGCGCCACCGCAGGGTTTGATGCGTCCTGCTCGGTCCAACATTGCGACCTTATAGCCTGACCTTGCCAGATCCTCTGCAGCCGTGGCCCCGCAAGGCCCTCCTCCGACGACGACGACATCATACATCTTCATTCTCCTGGAACCATGGCAGCGTGTCCGCCGCGATTTGGATCAATCACTTTGAGCGCCAAAAGCGCCGCAACAACAAAAAGACCTGCTTCAAACAGGAACACCGCGCCGAAAGCGGTGGCGTCGCTTGCAAAACTGACGCGCATCACATCCACGGCCGCCGCTCCGACCAATCCGCCAAACCCTGCGGCAATGGCTTGTGCGGCGCCCCAAAGCCCCATGCGCGTGCCTTCCCGGCTGCTCCTGCCTTGCCCGGCCAAGGCCATCATGGATCCGATGGCCGCCACAGCGAACATGCCGTTAAAAAAGCCCAACGCGACAACGGCCGGCGTCAGGGTTGATGTCACCGCTGGGCCGCCAAGCATTGTGATTGCCCCAAGACTTGCGGCCGAGCCAAGACATCCCGCCACGACCCAGGCCCGCAAACTGCCGATCCGAAGCCCCGTGGCCATGATACCAACCGTCAGCATGCCCAAGAAAACGCCGCCATTTTGCGCTCCTGACAGGGATGTGGATTGCCCAGGCGTAAACCCAAAGACCAAGCCCGCATAAGGCTCCAGGATCAATTCCTGCATGAAATAGGCGATCATCGACAGGAAGACGAAAATCGTGAAGTGCCGCGCGGCCATCTCACCCCATACTTCCTTCAAACCGTCGATGAAGCGCGTCTCTTCTCGAGGCCGTTCCACTGGCTGCACGCGACGTTCAACGCCCCACACGGCCAACGTGGTGAGCACCACCGAACCGACCGTCACGATGCCCACGATTTTCAGCAGCAGCATCGGCGTGTAGGGATCAAGAAACACACCCACGGTCCCCGCGGTGATCGCAATGCCTGCAATCATCATCAACCATGTGATTGTGGCGGCAGCGGCTCTGCGTCGTGGCTCGGTCGAGGTCGCTAGAAGCGCCAGAAGAGAAGTGCCCGCCGCGCCGACCCCAAGCCCGATCATCGCATAGGCCAAAATGGACAACGACAACCCAGCCGCAAAGCTCGTTTCAAAGAGCAAAACGCCCAAAGATGCCCCGAACGCGCCCGCAGCAAGGGCGATCATGCCCCCGATAATCCACCGCGTTCGCCGCCCACCAGTATCCGACATAAAGCCCCAATTGGGTCGGGTGATCTGTATTCCGTAGTGCAGCGCGACAAGCAATCCAGGCAGCACCGCTGGCAGGGCCAGCTCCACAACCATGAGCCGGTTGAGCGTGGATGTCGTCAGCACCACCACAGCGCCAAGCGCCATTTGTACCAATCCAAGACGAACGATACCCGGCCAACTCAGGGTCATCCCACACCTCCTAGCCCGCGCAAGGCGACAGCCGCCACCATCATACCGCTGACATACAAGATGACACCGGTGCCATTGTACCAAGGCGCCCGCCCCTTCGGATCCCGCAGCAACACGCGCATGGCCCAAAACTGCGCCGCCAGGAGCGCGAGAATGATCAAGGCAAAGACAGGTTTGTCCCAAATGGTCAGCAACGCGATCACGACGACTTGCGGCAAGGCCATCACCCAACAGGCCACACGCGCCGCACGCTCCGGGCCGAGCGTGACCGGCAAAGAGTTCACACCCATCTGACGATCGCCCTCTAATGCTTTGAAATCATTGAGCGTCATGATCCCGTGCGCCCCGAGCGCATAAAGCAGTGCGATCACCACAATCTCCATGGAAGGCGCACCCGCAGATAGAACCGCGGCGCCCGTGAACCAAGGCAGGCCCTCGTAACACAGACCAACCAGTCCGGGGCCCCAGACACCTGAGCGCTTTAAGCGCACCGGTTCCGCTGAATAGGCCCAGGCCGCCAGCACCGCAAAAACGGTTGCGCCGAACCCCCACGGGCCCAGAAGCGTTCCCAGCGCCAAAGCCAAGACAGACATCGCGATCGCAATCCACAGCCCCCAACGGCCCGGGATCAGACCGGACGGAATGGGGCGATGCGGCTCGTTGATGGCGTCCACATGCCGGTCGCACCAATCATTGGCAGCTTGGCTCATGCCACAGACTACCGGCCCCGCAAGCACCATCCCCGTCAGCACCAGCCAAGGCGCTGATGACATCGGGACGCCTGATGCGACGACGCCGCAGAGATAGGCCCAGACCGGTGGAAACCACGTGATTGGTTTGATCAGGGTCAGTACAGCAGGCGGATGCGGGTAACGTCGACCGGCGCGATCTTCAAACGTGACACTCATAAGTGTAAACTAAACTATACAATCGCGAATGGTCAAAGGTCTTTTTGACATTGACCCGCTCTGCGACATCAAAACGTCCGAGCCTCAGGACGAAGACCCCCATCCCACCAAGCGGGACACCGAATTCCTAAAAAGAATTCGGACAGAAATCTTTCAAAGATTTCGGCACGTTGAAGCAAAACTCAGATGTGGAAGGTCGTTCAGTCTTCGATGGAGCTGTCGATCATGCCGTGTTTGCGCAGTTTCACGTAAAGGCTCTGACGGGAGAGACCCAGAATTTCGGCCGCGGCGACGCGATTGTTGTTGGTCAGCTTCACCGCTGTCTCAATGCACATCTTTTCGACCACGTCGGATGTTGCTGAAACAAGCTCTTTCAGCGACGCGGTGCCCACCAAATCCATTACATTCTTCATGGCGTCTTCGGTCATCATGCCCGGCGCGGCCTCGGTTTCAGATGACATCGGTGTCACGTCGCGGACAATAAAGCCAAACCCAGCATCCCGGCTGCTTTGCCGCAGCTGGGCTACGGATACATCCACCGCCAAACGGTTGCCGACGACACTGTTGATCTGCGCGCTATAGTGGCTCATCCGTCCAGATTTGAGCGCGGCCTCAAGCATAAGCTTCAAATCGACCGTGCCGCGGACCAGGAAATCGGCCAAAGAGCGCTCTTTCACATCGAGCAACCGCGCCGCATCCGTCATCACCAGGAAGGCTTCGTTTACATCGCGCACAATGCCTTTGGCATCTGTAATCACCATTCCATCCGGCGAGGCCGCAAAAAGCGCGGACACGGTATTTGCATTGTCACCTGTGCCCTCAGTGGGCTCCGTCAGCGACGTGATCCGACACAGCAGGAAAAGCTCACCCGCCGCGCGGAAATACTCAGGCGTCAGGGTCAGGTCCAACCCGCTGCGACGCGCCACAACCTCAATGGACTGCTGACCTTCTGCGGCCGCAGCTGCCAACAGAGCGTCCATCATCTCTTCGCGACGGCGCCCTTCAAATATCTGCGCGAAGGAATTGCCATTCAGAGTGTCTGCCTTTGAGCCCAAAAGCTGAGCTGCAGACGCATTCATGTCATGCACCCGCCCGCGATCTGCATCGACCAGAACGAACGGCGTGGCCGACGCTTCAAGCACAACGCGGTAGAAGGTTTCGCCACTGCGAATGCGTTGCTGATCACGCTCGCGCGCCACCTGTTCACTCACAAGGCGCTGCTGGATTTCTGCAATCGGTTGCAAGTCCCGCCCCATCAGCAGCACATTTTTGGAGCCGTCCACTAGGTGCAGGCTGTATCGAATGGGAAACTGCCAGGCTTCCTTATCGATGTGGTTGAGTTCAAGCGGACGACGGGCGATTACGGGGCTGTCTGCGGCGACCTTCAGACGCTCCGCGAACTTTGCCTGACTTTCTTCGGTCAGAAAATCTGAGAAAACGTGACCGACCCAGTGTTCCAGACTGCCAAGGGATGCGCATTCAGGGTTGATAGAAAGCCCTTTGATGATGCCATCTTCACCCACCATCACGGCAAGGTCTGACACGTGCTCTACGAAGTCCGCAATCCCAGAGGGATCAGGCAGCTCGCCAGATTTAAAGCTTTGGTAAATCCGTCCTTGTTCTGACACCTGTCACACCCGAGAGCTGTTGATCTTTTGTGTCATCAAGCATCTGCCTCCAGTCGCTCTTGAGACATTGCGCCTTTCAGGCCGCAGCTCTCAATGGCTTCCCGCACAGTGCTGACGACAAAATCGGCTCCCGTTTGCGATTTCACTTCGTCTATCCGTCCTATCACGTTACCGCTCACCACCACCGGAGGGACACTTTTTGTGTTCTTACGAATGTAATTCACAAAATGGGCCGTGCGTTCAACCGAGTCCCGTGATCCGATGGATATTCCAAGCATGCAGAAGTGATTTGCCTGCAACACTTCGCACACCTCTTGGGCCGACATGAGCAAACCAACCCGGGCCCAAATGCCAACCTGGCGCATTTCGTCAACCGCAACGAACGCGCCCAGCGTATGCTGCTCAAACTCAGGCACCACCAGCAACGCGGCATCTCCGTGGGTTGCAGTACGCCGAGGCAACAGAGGGTGCGCGTCGTCCGCTCTGACCGCGAACATGCGTTGAAGGCGCGCTGACCCAATGGTCACGTCAACAAAGCTTGCTTCGTCACCGACCCACATATCTCCTAGCCTGCGCGCAACAGCAGGGACCAATTCGTGGAGGATGTCGTCACTGGACGCGCCAGAGCTCATCAACTGCGTCAGCGCAAGCTCATGCTTAACATCACCATCTGCCAATACGGCATTGCAAAGGAAGTTAACCCACTGATCGTGGGTTTGGGGCGCGTTGGCGCCGCCCTTTGCCGCCAGGGTCTTCAACGCAGCCTCTGCCAGACTATGGAATGCTGGTAAATGCGCCTTGATAGGCTCTGTCGAGGGACAATCGTCACTTCTATCCATGACATCCCCATAGATCCGCGCCTCACGTGAGTCTTATCTTCAGCTTGGCGCGTGTTTCGTTGTGTCAACCTGCGCTTTTTCACACCAAATGTCAATTTCCGACTAAGGCCTGTTAGCACACAAACACTAACATATTGTTTTCAAGTCAATTTCATTTTCTACCTTTGCGGCAGTGGCGCGATTATTCTCGCGCGTACACTCTGAAGTGTTGCGGCCGGATTATTGAGTTATCCCAGGTTTACACTTTACACATGAATATCTGTACATTTTAGTTGACACTTCACACCACCCATCACTAGCATTGGCTGCAAATCCGTAGGCAGTCGAGAGGAAGCATGACGCCGCAACAGCCGCATAAGGCCGTGCAGGGTGCGCTCTACACAAAGGCACAGCGACAGCGTCGGGACGATACCGTTTGGACCACGGTGCAGGGCATTTTGGCCCCCGCACAATTCTTGGTTTTCCTGGTGTCGCTCGCCCTAGTCTTGCGCTTTCTGTTGACGGGTGATGGATATCTGGCCGCCACTTGGTCGATCTTAGTGAAAACCGGATTCTTGTATGTGATCATGATCACTGGCTCCATCTGGGAAAAAATCGTTTTTGACCAATGGCTTTTTGCCCATTCATTCTTTTGGGAAGACGTCTTTAGCTTTGCCGTCATCGCGCTCCACACGGCGTATATCTGGGCTGTGTTCTGGGGCAATGTCAGCCCGCTGGCAGAAATGTCGATCGCGCTGGCAGCCTACGCGGCCTACGTAATCAATGCCGGTCAGTTCCTTCTGAAACTGCGCGCAGCGCGTCTGCAGTCGGAGGTGAGTGTATGAACGATCTCACCCCCAGCCCACCCGGCGCAGGATGCCGCAATACGCCCATCCTCAAAGAGCGTGGCCAGCACGAAGTGTTCTGCGGATTGACGGGAATCATTTGGCTGCATCGCAAGATGCAGGATGCGTTTTTCCTCGTCGTTGGTTCACGCACATGCGCCCACCTTCTGCAGTCTGCCGCCGGGGTCATGATTTTTGCCGAACCCCGATTTGGCACCGCTATCCTCGAAGAGACCGATTTGGCCGGTCTCGCCGATGCGCAAGCAGAGCTTGAACGCGAGGTGGATCGCCTGCTCGAACGTCGCTCAGATATCCGTCAGCTGTTCCTCGTCGGCTCCTGCCCGTCCGAGGTGATCAAGCTTGACTTGGCCCGCGCCGCCGAAAGACTCACGCTCAAGCACGCACCCCGTGTGCGAGTGCTGAACTACTCTGGCTCCGGCATTGAGACCACATTCACCGAAGGCGAAGACGCATGTCTCGCCTCCATGGTTCCGGTTCTACCGGAAACTGATAAGCGCCAGCTTCTGCTCGTTGGGGCCCTCCCCGATGTTGTGGAAGACCAAGCGCTAGACCTGCTGGGCAAGATGGGGATCGAAGACATTTCGGTCCTGCCCGCACGCAACGTAGATCAAGACGTTCGCGTGGGGCCCAATACCGTCTTTGCCCTCACCCAGCCGTTCTTAGGTGGCACACTTGCCGCCTTGGAGCGGCGCGGGGCGCGCCACCTTCCTGCGCCTTTCCCGTTTGGCGAAGAGGGCACCACTGCGTGGCTTCTCGCCGTGGCCCGGGAATTCGGTGTCGATAAGGCGCGTTTCGACGCCGTGACTGGCGCGCCCCGTGCACGTGCAAGAAGGGCGGTGGCACAAGCGGCCACCGCCCTCAAAGACAAATCCGTTTTCTTTTTTCCAGACAGTCAGCTTGAGATCCCTCTGGCCCGCTTCCTGACGCGCGAATGCGGCATGCAGGCGGTAGAGGTTGGCGCGCCGTTCATCCACAAAGCCGTGGTCGGCCCCGATCTGGAGCTTTTGGAACACGGCCCGACCATCGCCGAAGGCCAGAATGTTGAGTTGCAGCTTGACCGGTGCCGCGCTGCGCAACCTGATCTCACAGTCTGTGGCCTGGGCCTTGCCAATCCACTTGAAGCCGAAGGTCTCGCCACCAAATGGGCGATCGAACTGGTCTTCACACCCGTGCATTTCTACGAACAAGCAGGCGATCTCGCCGGGCTCTTCTCGCGCCCGATGCATCGCCGCCGTGCCCTCCGCCTGATGGAGGCTGCAGAATGACCTACCCCTCAAAAATTGAAGTAACCAAACCGGAGGGCCCGAGGGGGGGCTGGCCTCTCGGTACACGCGCCGAATGAAACTATCAGTTTGGACATATGAGGGCCCACCGCATGTGGGCGCGCTTCGCGTCGCCACTGGCATGAAAGGGCTGCACTACGTGCTGCACGCCCCGCAAGGCGATACATACGCCGATCTTCTCTTCACGATGATCGAACGGCGCGACCATCGCCCACCAGTGACATACACCACTTTCCAGGCGCGCGATCTGGGCGCAGACACGGCCAATCTCTTCAAGACCGCCTGCCAGGAAGCCTATGACCGGTTTAAACCGCAGGCGATGATCGTCGGCGCCTCCTGCACAGCAGAGCTCATTCAGGATGATCCGGGCGGGATGGCCGAAACCATGGGCCTGCCCTGCCCTGTCATCGCATTGGAACTGCCCTCGTATCAGCGCAAGGAGAATTTTGGCGCCGATGAGACGTTCTTTCAGATCACCCGCGCCCTGGCCCGGCCGATGGAGCGCACAGAAAACGTCACTTGCAACCTGATCGGAGCCACGGGGCTGGGCTTCCGCCACCGCGATGACATCACCGAGCTGACGACCCTTCTGGGTGATATGGGCATCGGCGTGAATGTCTGCGCGCCCTATGGGGCCACACCGGTGGATGTCACACAGCTTGGGGCCGCGCATTTCAACGTGTTGATGTATCCCGAAACCGGAGAAGCTGCCTGCCGCTGGATGGAGCGGGAGCTGGGGCAAAAGTATACGAAAGTGATCCCCATCGGCGTTGCCGCCACGCGGGAATTCGTCTCCGAAGTGGCCGAGCTGGCGGGCGTTGAGCCGTACCTCAACACAGACCGTCTGCGCCTGCCGTGGTACTCAAGCTCTGTTGACAGCACATATCTCACCGGCAAGCGCGTCTTCGTCTTTGGCGATGGCACCCACGTGGCGGCGGCGGCGCGTGTGGCCCGCGATGAGATGGGGTTCGAAGTGGTGGGCCTTGGCTGCTACAACCGCGAAATGGCGCGCCCGATCAGACGCTTGGCCAAAGACTTTAATGTCGAAGCGCTGATCACAGAGGACTATCTGGAGGTCGAAGCCCGGATTGAAGCGCTCAGCCCAGAAATGATCCTGGGCACCCAGATGGAACGCCACATCGGAAAGCGCCTTGGCATTCCTTGCGCCGTCATCTCCGCGCCGGTCCACGTGCAGGATTTCCCAGCGCGGTATTCACCGCAGATGGGCATCGAAGGCGCCAATGTCATCTTCGACACATGGGTCCATCCACTGGTCATGGGGCTCGAAGAACACCTGCTCCACATGTTCCGCGAAGACTTTGAGTTCAACGATCAGGCAGGGCCAAGCCACCACGGCCACTCCGGCGCGCAAGCCGAACCTGAAGACGCGAGACAGCCCGAAAGGGCTGAAGAGCTCCCCGCCTCCAATGTGATCTGGCTCGACGACGCCGAACGCGAGCTCAAGAAAATCCCGTTCTTCGTGCGCGGCAAAGCCCGGCGCAACACCGAAACTTTCGCGGCGGGCAAGGGCCTCACCGAGATCAACATCGACACCCTATACGAGGCAAAAGCGCATTATGCGCGGTGATAGCATCATATCCCCGCGCCATCGCGCATATCGGGTGGTCATTCTCACCCTCGACAGCCATTCCGCCGGCCCATGCCAGCGGATCTCAGGCCGTCTGGAAAGGGATTTTCCCGGGCTGGAATTGACAGTTCTCGCAGCCGCTGAGTGGGGCGAACAGCCCGAGGCGCTGACCGCGGCCAAAGCCGCGATTGCGCAGGCAGATATGGTGATCGCCAACCTGCTCTTTCTCGAAGAACACATCTCCGCGATCCTGCCCGACCTTATCGCCCGCCGCGACGCGTGCGATGCCATGGTGGGCATCATTTCGGACAGTCAGATCGTCAAGCTCACGCGCATGGGCACGCTGGATATGTCCGCGCCCGAGTCCGCGACCCGTAAAATTCTCAAAAAATTGCGCGGAAATGCCAAATCAGGCGTGGAAGATGGCGCCAAGAAAATGCGCATGCTCAGACGCTTGCCGCGCATTCTTCGCCTCATTCCCGGCAAGGCACAGGATCTGCGCGCCTGGTTTTTGATGATGCAGTACTGGCTCGGGGCATCGGATGAAAACATCGAGGCGATGATCCGCTTCATGATCTCCCGCTACTGCCGCCATGAGGCGTGGCGCGGTGTCAAAGCCGCCGCACCGCTCGACTATCCCGATACCGGGCTCTACCACCCCGATCTTCCCGACAGGATCACAACCAACCCGGCCGATCTGCCTAAGGTCAAAGGCGCCAGAGGCACAATCGGCGTGTTGATGATGCGCTCGTACGTGCTGTCTGCCGATACCGCTCACTATGACGCGGTGATCCGCGCCCTGGAGGCCCGCGGCCTGCATGTCCTGCCTGCCTTCGCGGGGGGGCTTGATGGCCGCCCGGCGATTGAGGCTTTCTTCCAAGACAAAAACGGCCCCAAAATAGACGCGCTATTGTCCCTCACCGGCTTTTCGCTCGTGGGTGGCCCCGCCTACAACGACAATGACGCCGCCATCGCCACGCTGAAGGCACTGGATGTGCCCTACATCGCCGCACACCCGCTGGAATTCCAAACGATTGAACAGTGGGAAGCTTCGGCTCAGGGCTTGGGGCCGATTGAAACCACGATGCTCATCGCGCTGCCTGAACTTGATGGCGCCACCACCCCCACCGTCTTTGCTGGCCGCCATGGCACTGAGACCACATCTGCCAATCATTCCAAAGCGATGGCGCCCGCTCTTGAACGCGTCGAAGCCCTGGCCGATCGCGTGGCCAAACAGGCGCATCTGCATCGCTCTCAGAACCATGACCGCAACGTGGCCATCGTGCTTTTCGGGTTTCCACCCAATGCAGGGGCCGCGGGCACTGCGGCCTATCTTGACGTCTTCAATTCGCTGCACAACACGCTGCACGCGATGGCAGCTGACGGCTATGACATCGACCCGCCAGACACCGTGGAAGCGCTGCGCGAGGCCGTTTTGGAGGGCAACGCGTCCCAGTACGGACAAGAAGCCAATGTGCATGCTCGCATCAGTGCCGATCACATCGTGGCCAACACCCCTTGGCTTGACGACGTCGAAGCCGTTTGGGGCGCGGCACCGGGCAAAATCCAATCCGACGGGCGCGACGTCTACATTCTCGGCCGTCAGTTCGGCAAAGTTTTCGTCGGCCTACAGCCAACTTTTGGGTATGAGGGCGACCCGATGCGCCTTCTTTTCGAACGCAGCTTCGCCCCCACCCATGCCTTCACGCAGTTCTATCTTTGGCTGCGCCACAGCTTCGGGGCCGATGTAGCTCTGCATTTCGGCATGCACGGCGCGCTCGAATTCATGCCGGGCAAACAGGCCGGATTGGGAGAGGCGTGCTGGCCGGATCGTCTCATTGGCGATCTTCCCAACGTCTATCTTTACGCCTCAAACAACCCGTCCGAGGCGACATTGGCCAAGCGCCGCGCAGGGGCCGTCACAGTCAGCCACCTGACGCCACCTCTCGCCACATCAGGTCTCTACCGGGCTCTGGCAGAGCTCAAAGACAGCCTCACACGGTGGCGCGAAACAGCGCCAGACGCCCAAGAACGCGCCGAGCTTGAAGCCCTCATTTCAGAACAGGCGGAGGCGGTCGATTTGGCCGGACATGCGCCCGACGCGCTTTGGCTGAAGCTGCTGGAAACCGAAGACGCGCTGATCCCCGATGGCCTGCATGTTGTGGGCCGGCCGATGAGTGCCGAGGCGCGCCGCGAGTATCTCGACATCATGCCCCAGGCCGATACGGAAAGCAAAGCCAAGGCAGATCATCTTCTCAGTAAAGACAATGAGATACCAGCCCTTCTTAGCGCTCTTTCAGGTCACTTTACGCCGCCGGTTCCGGGTGGTGATCTTATCCGCTCGCTCGATATCCTACCCACGGGTCGCAACATCCACGCCTTTGACCCCTTCCGCATGCCCACGGTCTATGCCTGCCGCGAAGGCGCGCGTCAGGCCGATCTGCTTTTGAAGACCCACGATACGACACCCCGCAGCGTGGCGCTGGTGCTGTGGGGGTCCGACAACATCAAATCCGACGGCGCCCCCCTGGCCCAGGCCTTGGCCTTGATGGGGGCCAAACCGCGCTTTGACAGTTTCGGCCGGCTCTGTGGCGCTGATCTCATCCCGCTGGAAGAGCTCGGCCGCCCCCGGATCGACGTGATCATGACGCTCTCGGGCATCTTCCGTGATCTCTTACCGCTGCAGACCAAGCTGCTGGCGGAAGCCGCGCACAAGGCCGCCACAGCCGATGAGCCCGAAGATCAAAACTTCATCCGCGCCCATGCGCTGGCCTATGCCGCGGAAACCGGCTGTAACATGGATACGGCCGCCTTGCGGGTTTTCTCAAATGCAGAAGGGGCTTACGGCTCAAACGTCAACTTGATGGTCGACAGCTCTGCCTTTGATGACGAAGACGAACTGGCAGACGCCTATATGGCGCGCAAGAGCTTTGCCTACGGTGTGAACGGCAAGGCAGAACGCAATGACACGCTTCTGAATACCGCACTCAAAGACGTTGATATTGCGTATCAAAATCTGGAATCAATTGAACTTGGCGTGACCACCGTCGATCACTATTTCGACACGCTCGGCGGCATTTCACGCGCCGTCAAACGCGCACGCGGCGGCCAAGAGGCTGCGATCTATATCTCCGATACCACACGCGGCGCCGGCAAAATCCGCACGCTGTCAGATCAGGTCGCGCTTGAAACCCGCTCGCGTCAGCTCAACCCCAAATTCCACGAAGCGCTCCTCAGGCACGGGGCCGAGGGCGTGCGCCAGATCGAAAGCTCCGTCACCAACACGATGGGATGGTCGGCCACCACCGGCCAGGTGGAGCCATGGGTCTACCAGCGCATATCCGAGACATTTGTCCTCGACGAAGAGATGCGCGCGCGTCTCACCGCGCTCAATCCGGCGGCCTCGTCCCGCATGGCGAACCGCCTGCTGGAGGCCCATGACCGCGCCTATTGGCAACCCGATGACGCCACGCTTGAGGCCCTGCGCGACGCCGCAGACGCCATTGAGGATCAGATGGAGGGGGTCGCTGCAGAATGAAACTTGAGAAGAAACATGCCCGTTTCGGAGGAGATGAGCCATGAGCCCGCGTGACGATGTACCGACCCTGGGTCGGCCAACCCTAGGGGCACCGACGCTCTTAAAAAGGGGCCAGGATGGCGAAGGATCGGTGCAAGTGCATCAGGACGCCTCCGCCAAGATCGAAGGCGCGAAAGTGTTTTCGGTTTACGGTAAAGGCGGGATCGGCAAATCGACCACCTCGTCGAACCTGTCGGCGGCCTTTTCGACCTTGGGCAAACGCGTGCTGCAGATCGGGTGCGATCCCAAGCATGACAGCACAATCACGCTCACAGGAAAGCTGCAGGAAACCGTGATCGACATCCTCAAAGAGGTCGATTTCCACCCAGAAGAACTGCGGCCCGAAGACTTCGTCTCCGAAGGCTGGGGCGGTGTGCAATGCGTTGAGGCGGGCGGCCCACCGGCGGGCACCGGCTGTGGCGGTTACGTGGTCGGCCAGACCGTGAAACTGCTCAAACAGCACCACATGCTTGATGACACCGACGTGGTGATCTTTGACGTTCTGGGCGATGTGGTCTGCGGTGGCTTTGCCGCGCCACTTCAGCATGCAGATCGTGCCCTGATCGTGACCGCGAACGACTTTGACAGCATCTATGCCATGAACCGCATCATCGCTGCCGTGGGCGCAAAGGCCGTGAACTACAAGGTGCGGCTTGCGGGCTGCGTGGCCAACCGTTCACGCGAAACCGATGAGGTCGATCGCTATTGCAACACGGTGGGCTTCAAACGCATCGCGCACATGCCTGATGTCGATGCGATCCGCCGCTCTCGCCTGAAAAAGAAGACGCTTTTCGAAATGGATGATGAAGAAGATATCGTCCGGTGCCGCGCCGAATATGTGCGGCTGGCCGAAACGCTCTGGGCCGGAACCGACCCGCTGGCCCCCGCGCCTCTCGAAGATCGCGACATCTTTGAACTGCTTGGATTTGACTGATGTCCTATGAAAGCACACTGGCCTCTGTCGAGACGTATTTCGACAAAACCGCGACCACCAAGTGGGAGCGGTTGACCAGTGATGCGCCTGTCTCAAAGATCCGTGAGACCGTCCGCAAAGGACGCGATCAAATGCGTGACCAGTTGCGATCTCGCCTGCCCACGGATTTGCAGGGTGTGCGGATCCTCGACGCTGGCTGCGGCACCGGGCAGATGGCCCAAGAGCTCGCCATGTACGGCGCAGACGTGGTGGCCATCGACATCTCTCCGAGCCTCGTTGACATTGCGCGGCAGCGTATGCCGCAAAACCTCCAGTGCCGCGTTACGTTCAAAGCAGGCGACATGCTGAGCAAAGAGCTGGGCCATTTCGACCATGTGATCGCAATGGACAGCCTGATCTACTATTCCGCGCCCGATTTGGCGGAGGCGTTGGATGGCTTGGCGGCCCGCACACGCGAAAGCGTCTTGTTCACGGTCGCCCCTCGCACGCCGATGCTGATGGCCATGTGGTACATCGGCAAGCTCTTCCCGCGTTCCGACCGATCACCCACGATGGTGCCACACACGGCCCCCAGGCTGAGCAAAGCCCTCTTTGATCAAAGAAGTGCTGCACATTTGTGTCCGCTCAACCGGATCACCTCCGGATTTTACATTTCTCAAGCGATGGAGCTCACGCCTTGATCCTTCGCGTGCAGGATATCAAGAGGCTTTCCGCCCGGATGCTGCCCTTCGCGGATGCCGCCAGCGACGGCCTGCCCATGGGCCAGCTCCTGCGCCTGTCGCTCTTCCAGGTTTCCGTCGGCATGGCCACAGTGCTGCTTCTTGGCACGCTCAACCGCGTGATGATCGTGGAGCTTTCGGTGCCCGCGACCATCGTGGCTGCGATGATCGCGCTGCCAGTTCTGATTGCGCCCTTCCGCACGCTGCTTGGCTTTCGCTCTGATACCTATCGCAGCGCCATCGGTTGGAAACGCGTGCCTTACCTCTGGTTTGGCTCTCTGTGGCAGATGGGTGGGCTGGCGATCATGCCCTTTGCTCTGCTGGTTCTCTCTGGTCAGCAGGTTGTGGGCCCCAGCTGGGCGGGCGAAGTGCTTGCCGCCATTGCATTTTTGATGACGGGCCT